>JBHLQC010000122.1:0-5045 GCA_048885185.1 Candidatus Odinarchaeota archaeon
GCCATTCGTGTGGGTATGAGTTCAATAGATGTGGGAGAAGAAGCCCTTGTTATCGTTGATGATGAGGTTGCTGATGCGGATATCATTGTAGCGAGTTATGAAGGATTTGATTATCTCCTAAGATCTGGAAAGGCCGAAAAGTTTGCTGAAGTGGGAGTAGTTGTCGTCGACGAAATTCAAATGGTGGCTGACGAGGATCGTGGACCAGAACTAGATGGACTAATCACTCGCCTTCGCACTCTTTTCCCCAAAGCCCAGTTAGTTGCTTTGTCAGCAACAGTAGGAAATCCAAAAGAATTAGCTCACGACCTTCAATTAACTCCAGTCATTTTACCTGGTCGACCAGTACCCCTACAGCGTCATTTGATAATGGTTCTAACGGAGCCAGACAAACTTCGAATGATCGCCGATATCAGTAGGGCTGAATACCAACAGAAGAGTTCCTTTGGTTTTCGCGGTCAAACGATTATCTTTACGAACTCTCGCCGAAGCACACATTCCATTGCTAATGAATTACAAAAACAGAGAATCTCAGCGCGTGCTTATCATGCAGGAATGACGTACCCTCAGCGCCATAAAATCGAAGAAACGTTCGCAGCAGGAAAAATCGCAGCAGTTGTAACTACTGCAGCTCTCGCAGCAGGCGTGGATTTCCCGGCAAGCACAGTGATTTTTCAAAGTCTAATGATGGGAACGAAGACCTTAACCGTGGGTGAATTAACCCAGATGTTGGGACGCGCGGGACGATTAGGCAAACATGATAGTGGAAAAGCCGTCTTGCTAGCAGAAATTGGTAGACGATATTTTGGTGATGAACGAAAAACAGAGGAGGAGGTCGCACTCGATTTATTAAACAATCCCATAGAAGCAGTGCGACCTGAAGCGACATTTGAGCAATCTGTTGATCAATTACTAGCTACCATATCGTGTTTTGATCAAATATCCCGAAAACGGCTTGAAAACTCGTATCAACGACTTTTGTCACGGACAGTTAGTTTCGATGAAGGAATGCGATTCCTAAAGCGCCATGGACTCGCAGTCCAAAATGGACAGAACATGATGCCCACTGAATTAGGACGTGCCGCGGCAATTTCATATTTTTCAGCATCTAACGTTGCAGCAATTCAAGAGTACTCTTATGACAAGGCTGATGAACTCTCAGTTAGACTTGAACCCATCCGGAACGTGTATCTTTCTCCTCGTTTACAAAGTGAAATTGAACGGGCACTCCGAACTCGGTTTGCTACTCGTTTATTTGCGGGTGCAGTTCTTGATTTAATGAGTACTAGACGAGGTAGACGGATAGCCCGACTGCCACGGTGGGTTCTAAATCAATTTAGCAAATGGACAATGGACTTCTTTAGTTGTCGATGTAAAGAAAATCCCTTCTGTGATTGTGGAATTTGGAATGTTTCTCGAACCGTTTTAGAGCTTCGATATAAAGGACTCACGCCGTCTCAAATCAATTCAACTTTTCTACAGGAATATGAGCTCTTTGTTTACCCAGGAGATATCTTTGGGTTCCTCGACAACCAAGTGCACATTCTTCAGGGCATTCAGCGAGTGGCCGAAGTTATTGGTCGATATGAATTAGCAGAACATGCGAGTCAAGTAATAGAAAACATCGAGCACCCATCTTAGAGGCGATACATCCTTTAGAAGATAAAGGACTCCTGATTCCCAAGTAGATATGTTAGGATTGAATTGAACTCCGATTCCACAACTTCACTCGAACTTGAGGCTTCGGTAGGATCAGTTTGCATCTCTATGATAATCCATTCGTTGAATCTTGGTGGCTCAAATGCTTCAAATTCCCTATTATCAATGCGAAAAGTCCAAATTTTGCTGGAATCACTAAACCGATTCCGCTCCAATCCATCTTTAAAGGGCGTATACAAACGATTCTTTTGGCCACCCAAGAGAAATCGTGCTTTTTTCATCCCAGATATAAAAGAGATGTTCTTGGCTACCATATGTTGTTCGGCAATGAGTGTTTTGGGTAGTCCACCTTCTGTGGTTATTGTTAAGATTTGACCTGAATCCGAAACAGAACCCTTCTTGACCACTAATGTGCGGATAATTTCTTGCACCTGCTCCTCCGAAGCCTGTTCCAGAGGATCCAAAATTTCTGGATTAAGGATATCAAGAAGAGGAATAGGCTCACGAGGACGCATTTGGGTAGGATCAAAAATTACTGCGCCAACAAGATATTCGACATCCACCGGTTTTCCTTTTATCAAAACTTGTCCCTTGACCGCGCCTGGACCAATTAGTGCTGACCGAACAATTTCTTCTTGAAGAAAGCTGAATAGTTGGCGAGACGCGATGAGTAGCTCGCCACTCAAAGTCATTTTCTGACCAAGTAATTGAAAGTCAGGTATCACGTAGTCTAGAACCCAAAGCAGGGGCGGATTTTGTTCAATCATACGAAATCATCTTGATTTGATTCATTCTTTATTCGTTGGGTTTTGAGCGTAAATCGGGAATTTTTGCTAGTATATTTTCTAAGACATAATTTTCGATCTGTCCGCGATAATCTTCACCAGCTGAATCGCGAATTTCACGTAATTCTCTGCGGACAACTGTTTTTTTAGAGCGCGTCCAAGAAAACCGGCTATCCAAATCGAAGATTATTGTCGTTCCAATCTTATCTAGCGGAGTACCCTGCTCAATCAGGTTCTCGGTTACCGTTGAGATTTTTTCACGGAGGAACGAGGTTCTTTCATCAGGGGGTTTCATTACAGCTAACCAGACATCTCTTTCAAGATAATCCAGTGGTGTTTGCATAGGTGGTCCCATTTGGGGTCTTGTTGGGAAAGGAGCAGACACAAATCCAAATTTTGGTTTCTCATCCAGAGACTCGGGGGGTGGGGGCGCTACTTCAATTAATATTTCACCTGCAGTGTGGAGAGATGCTTGTTCAAGAGGGCCTTGGACTTCTTTGAGAAGCAGTCGAATCTCACCGAGAATTTTTTCCATTAATCTGGATTCTTCCTCTTCTTCGTCCTCAACGCTTAGAAATTGCTCATATCGTCGGAGTTTAATGAGTAATGCAGCACGTGCACCATTGATTGCGTCGTCAATATCTGATTCAAAGGATCCAGTTAAGCCTCCGGTGATGGCACGAACAGCATGACCGATATTTGCTCCTCGATGGTCATTCAACCAGCGTTGAAGTAATGATGTGAAATATATTTCAACGACTTTTCGTCGTTGTGCAACAACGGCGATGACCTGCTCATTAGCCGGTTCAATTTCATCAGCAATTGTTCTTTCAAGATTGACAAGGTTTCGTAAATCACCAAGAAGTACTTTGTTCAATTGCCCGTAAAGATATTCAATCCAATTTCCTTCGATTATTGCTACTTCACGCTGGTAGGTATCAACTTCAGGAACAGGGCTACCGTGTTTAGCGCGACGGTCAAATTCTTGCATTAAGATCTTACAGGATGCTTTAGGATCAGGTATTGTTCCATCTAACATAACGCGGTACGCTACTCGAGCAACTTCGAGATGAACACAGCATTCGTCTGCGATGGCCGAAGCGGCATCATCAGGAACCCGAGCGACTTTTTCATCCAAGGTCCCATAGGTTGCTTCAAATTCCTCCGCAATGCGTCGGCTCAGCCGTCGTATTTCATCTTCATCAACATAGTGGCTCATACTTTTTCACTCCTCGATACTAGTGGAAATAGCCCAAATCGCCGAGTAGCCACGAGGATAATATGAAGTAGGTTTTGGCTGGCTTAAGTGTTATGGCAAGAATATGGAAAAAGAATATTCGCCTAACGAATATTCAGGGATGTAACACGGAAATTCTTAAAAAAGAAAGTTATCCATGCCGCGATAACTGAGATGACTCAGAATGTCCCGAAATATTGCAGTTACTAAAGCTCAAGCCGATCCAATAGAACAACAATCATTGGAAATTGTAGAAAGAAAAGGTAAAGGCCATCCTGACACCATCCTTGATGCTGTTGTCGAAAATGTTGGAGTCAGGCTCTGTAACTACTACCTTGACAACTTTGGTCGAATCCTCCATCATAATGTTGATAAGGGTTCTATTGCGGGTGGACGAGCGCATGTAGACTTTGGAGGCGGAGAGCTGCTAGAACCCATCTATATTTGTGTTGTAGGTCGTGCTACCACGGAGGTTTTCAAAGACGGAAAGCTCATCCGAATCCCCGTTGGCACCCTGACACTTCAATCAATGAAAGAAACCCTAACAAATACACTACGATTTCTAGATCCGACAGAGCAGACCCTGATGGATTATAAAATAAAATCGGGTTCTACGGACCTTACTCATGTATTCGACCGCGTAGTTGATGACATTCCTCGCTCTAATGATACTAGCTTTGGCGTTGCTTTTGCTCCGTTTTCAGAAACAGAGAAGCTTGTTTTTCAAACAGAACAGCTTCTAAATTCTGATGCATTCAAGAAAAAACATCCAGAGGTTGGGGAGGATGTCAAGGTCATGGGGTTACGAAATAACAACGAAATCCAGTTAACCGTCGCAGCTGCGATGATTGCCCCCTTGATTCCGGACGCGGACCATTATCATGGTGTCATGGACGATGTGACTAATGCTATTCTCAATCAGGCAAAAAAAATCACAGAGCGCGATGTGAGTGTTGTTGTGAATTCTGCTGATGATCCCAAACGTGGTTCCTATTACCTTACCATGACCGGAACTTCAGCTGAAATGGGTGACGACGCAGGAGTGGGCCGAGGTAATCGGGTAAACGGTCTGATTACTCCCTGTCGACCAATGAGCCTTGAAGCCGCGGCAGGTAAAAACCCACAAAATCATGTTGGTAAGATTTACAATGTGTTAGCACAACTTATCGCGGAGCGTGTGGTTGCAGAAGAGCCCAGAGTATCAGAAATCTATGTTAAAATCCTAACACGTATTGGATATCCCATTGACCAGCCATTGATTGCCTCTGCAGAACTAATTGTAGACAACCCGTCCTCATGGAACGACGTTGAAAAGAACGTAACCTCAATTCTTGATACTGAATTGGCTGATGTGTGTTCAGTTC
>JBHLQC010000123.1:0-5040 GCA_048885185.1 Candidatus Odinarchaeota archaeon
AGAACACTGGATCTGCTCGAAATGTAGTTACGTTGGTCTCGCCATCGAGGTCAAAGTTGAGGATCTCATTCGATTTCAAGTTCAAAAACTTGCACGAGAGTACAATGTGAACCAAAAAATTTCTGCCAGGAAAAAAGGCTAACAGGTTTTTAGCACACAACGGGGAAAGCAACTTCTGCTGCAGCACCCATCAGAGTCTTGTGAAGTAAGTCCTTGTTCCGTGGATCAATCGCTACTAACCCAATGGTTCGAACGCCTAGCAATCGCGCTACCGTATCCGGAAGCAACGCATCTTTGAGGTCTTGCTTATTAGCAATCGCCCAGATTAATGCCCCATTCGTCCATTTCTGAATGATTGAAAGTAATTTTCGTGTTGACATGACATTCTTCAACGTCGAATCCGTCACCATTAGTACAACATCAGTTCCGCGCAAGTAGTCCTTCCACTTCGGAACCAATAGTTCCTGGCCTGGAAAGTCCCATACTGCTATTTCGTAAGGACCGAGTTTGGCAGTTTGCATCTCTTCGACGTAAACAGCCATGGTGGCGACGTGGTTGAGGTTTGCTCGTTGGCTCATGAGCATTTTGAGAATGGTGGTTTTACCGACCCCGCCTTCACCAAGAAGTACTACTTTCAAGGTTGAGACTATGGCCTCGTCAATGATGGGTCCAAGGTCTTGAAAGACTTCAGAGTTCCGAGTACTTTTGAAATCCCAGAGTTGTTTAGCATACCTCTTTTTCATATTGATAACTGCACTTTCGATTTTTTCTTGGAGAATTTCGTCTTTGTCTTGTTGGTCGGCAACCAGCACGAGGATGAGATCGTTGTCGACGTATTTATGGATGAATTTCATACCGTCTAAGAAGATGGGGACAAGGACGTCAGAACCCGTATCGCGTTCGATTTGGCGGAGAGACTGAATGTATTCAGCAACGATTGGTTGATCCACTTCAATAGCCCAGTAGGAACGGTGGAAAAGCTTGATGCCGTTCCTTGTGAGTAACAGGACGTTATGGATCAACTAGATGCGCCTCCCAGGAAGTAAACCCCGCATTTCTCTGAGTGTTTTATGCCGTTTGAGGCTTTAAAATCGTTTCACCTATGTCACTTGACTTCGCTTATCATTAAACATTCCTTACAAACGTATCTAAACGGGTTTTTCCTGCTCCCTGTAAGGATTTAGGCGCTACTTAGGTCCCTCTGGAAGTGATGAGGCTTTGTGTCGCTTCATGAAGGATTTCACAACAGCATCCAAGTCTTGGCGCTGGCTTTTGGTGAGTGAAGACACTTCATGTGTCCTTAGCATTTCATTAACTTGTTCTCGTGCTCGTTCTTGGCTAGTTAAAGCGCCTTGGTCCAGCCAACTTTCGTAAGGTTGTCGATCTACAATTTTTCCTGGCATGAAATGCTCTTTTCGGAACCACGTGAGTGTGTGACGCAGCCGTAGGAAGTCACCTCCCCTTGTTCCGACATCTCTGAGTTCGCTCAATGCCAAGGTATCTTTATTTACTGTGATGCCATCGATGAATCGTTTCACCATGCCTGCGATCACATCATCGATTACGATTTTTTCAAAGCTTTGTGTACTCTCGAAGATGAGCATTCCTGCTCCAGCGATGTTGTTTAAGCCTGCCATAGCACCCAATAGTAGGCCGGTAGCAGCCTCATAGCCTGATTGTGCATCAGCACCGATTTTTGCATCTGACAGTCCTAGATACCCGTGACTGGGGAGGTTGTAATGGTTAGCCATTTGGGCGTAAGCGCAGGTGAGCATAATGCTTTCAATGGCTCCCAATCGGGCTGTCCCGTATTGCATATCCACTGCTGTGGGAGATCCTCCATAAATCACTGGAGCTCCTTTTGCAGCTAATTGGGTAAGAACAACTCCACTAAGCGACTCAGCATTATGTAAAACTAGGGATCCAGCAAGTGTGATAGGTCCAGTTGCACCCAGTTGAGGCATAGAAATTAGTTCTATAGGAATTCCTGCTTGAGCTCCCAACAATAAATCATGAACAGTTAGTTCGCTCCATTGGAGGGGGGCTGAAGGACAGGTATCAAAAATTGCGAGGGGTTTTTCTCGGAGCTGTTTTGCACCTCCTCTTATTGCTTCGAGCATGTGTTGCATGTCTTCAAAGGCATCAAGCACAAAAGTTCCGGTAACAATTGGCTTTGTTGAATTCAGAAGAATTTGGTACAGGCGATATCGATCTGCCAAGCTGATTGGGACATCATTTGGAATTATGGCTGTACTTTGGGCATCAATATGGGGCAAGGCATCAACGACTCGAGCGAATTCGATGACATCCTTCACCTGGGGATGCCGGCGTTCACCGGTTTGACGATCAAGGATGTGGGTTGCAGCTGAACCGGGATTAAAATGTACATTATTCTGTTCTAGTTTGAGTGCTGATTCTCCGTCGCGTGTAAAGAGTGTAATGGAAGAGGGTGCATGCTTTAGTTGTTCTTCAACCAACGATGATGGAAAGAGGGCATGTTGTGTTTCAAAATCAACTGGAGCCCCTGCTTGTTCGAGGAGTTGGAGTGCGTTTTCACTTTCGATTTTCATTCCAACTTCTTCTAAAAGAGCAAGGCTCTCGGAGTGGATTTGATGAACTTCCTGTTCTGATAGCAAGGTTAACAGAGGACGATGAGCCATAATGAGAACTCTCCTTTGGTTTCTGCTAAGATGGTTCCTCCGCATGACCAGTAAGTCGCTTCGCGATTTTCACCGCTTGGTTGAAATCAACTCCGTAACCATCTGCCCCTATACTCTCAGCGAACTGCTGGCTCACAGGAGCTCCTCCAACCATCACTTTAACCTGCTTGTCGAGTTGTTCTTTTTTCAGAAGGTCAATTGTTTCCTGCATACGTTCCATCGTGGTTGTTAGCAAAGCGGACATGGCAATAATTTCAGCATCTACTTCTTTAGCCTTGGCAATGAAATTAGCAGGGGACACATCAGTCCCTAAATCATATACTGAAAATCCTGCAACAATTAACATCGTTGCGACGATTGACTTGCCAATATCGTGAATGTCGCCTTGGACTGTTCCAATCACAATTGAACCGAGAGCTTCTTCGTCGACTTTCTTTGCTAGATGAGGTTCTAGGATCTGAAGAGCTTGCTTCATTGTTTCAGCTGCGACTGCCAATTCAGGAAGGAACGCTTCACCCTTCTCGAATCGGTCACCAAGTACTCGAATGCCCGTCGTTAATCCTTGATTAACAACAGCTGTTGCATCGATTCCTTCTTTGATCGATTGTTGAACTAATTCAAGCACACGATCAGTTTGGCAATTAATCATCTCATCTCGAATATCCGTTATGAGTTTCTGACTCATTTTCTGACACTTTCCCAATCTTGAATCAAATCTTATTCGATGATTTCCCAGTTATGTTGATATTTATCAAGTTCTATCTTTGTTCGTTTATCCATTGGATGCTCACGGTCGGGAACATCAAGGTGTTTAGGTTCACCGCATAGTGGTGTTGTGAAGTAGCGTTGTCCACTGTCATTAATCATGGTCACAATCGTGTTTAGTTCGGGATGTTTCTTGGCTAATTTAAGGGCTGCTGCAACATTGCATCCTGATGAAATGCCACAAAAGAGCCCTTCTTCACGGCTGAGCCACTGAGCCATTTCTAAAGCTTCATCAGAAGTAGTAGTGATAATTCCATCAAGGATACTCAAATCTAGATTCTCTGGTACAAATCCATCGCCAATCCCTTCAATTGAGTGTGAACCCCATGTCCGGTGGGCGAGCAATGGGGCTTCGGTTGGCTCGATCGCATAAAGTTTGACTTTGGGGTTCCGCTCACGGAGATACCGACCTACTCCTGTAATCGTGCCTCCTGTGCCTTGACTTGCAATGAAGGCATCGACTTTTCCACGCGTCTGCTCCCAGATTTCAGCTCCCGTGGTTTCATAATGAGCAAGTGTATTATCAGAATTGCTAAACTGTCCTGGTTCCCAGTACTTACCCGGGTGTTTGTCCTTGAGTTCTTTTACCTTCTTCAAGCATAAATCGACGTCAGACTCACCGCCTGGAGTAAGGATGATTTGAGCTCCGTAAGCTGCCATAAGTTTCCGTCGCTCTTTACTCATTCCTTTAGGCATAACAATCGTCACGGGATAATCTAACATGCGTCCGACGAAGGCACAAGCAATACCCGCATTTCCTGTTGATGATTCGATAATTGTCATTCCCGGTTTCAAATCACTTCGGGCAATGGCCTCATGAATCATTTTATGATAAATTCTATCTTTCAAACTCCCAGTTGGAGAATACCATTCAATCTTACCTAAAATGTTGGCTCCTGCCCTTTCGCTTACCTTCGGTAGTCGAAAAAGCGGAGTCAACCCAATAAGATCAAAGATGTTCTCTTGCACTTGGATGTATTTGTCCCATTTTAATGGCACATTAATCAACTCCTCAAGAACCAGTCACAAACCAGACTAGCCCGTATATAAGCATAGACCTTGCAGGAGATGCAAGAGAATAAGAATCATAAGGGTGCAGATGGGGCAAGAAAACCATCTTTCAAGGAGAGTATATTCCAGTGAAACTACAGGGACCGTTCAGTTATGGCAAATTCCTTGAACGTCCAAATCGGTTCCTTGTTATTTGTAAAATGAATGGACGGCATGTTCCAGCATACTTGCCTAACCCGGGACCGATGCCAGACCTTCTTTTTCCTGGCGTAGAGGTACTCCTACGTTACAACGCAGGTAAGCACAGAAAAACTGACTTTGACCTTATATGTGCCAGACCTCACAGAGAACTCCTTTCATTAGATTCACGGGTACCCAATAGGCTCTTAGCCGAAGCTCTCCCCCAAGACCAACTTGCACCTTTTACTGGGTATTCTCAAATTCACAGCGAACCATTGTATAGGGAAAGCCGGCTTGATTTTCTCCTGCAATCCGACTCCTTACCCCCTTGTCTAATTGAAGCTAAATCCTCTACCGATGCCGAAGACTCTATCGGATACTTCCCACGAGCTGTTACCAAACGGGGACAACGTCATGTCCGCGA
>JBHLQC010000124.1:0-5029 GCA_048885185.1 Candidatus Odinarchaeota archaeon
GCCCTTGCACCAAGTGAGTCAGTGAATAAACGACGTGTTGAATTGGGGCTTCCCCCGATCCCACTGGAGGAGACGGGCAAGAAGGATTTACATACAATCGCAAAAGCCACCGAATTGTTATCAAGATTGGAAAAAATCAAAAAACACAAAGCTGCCCTGAAGGCAACTGATGAAGCCATTCAAGAAGGAGGGGAAACGTGATGGCGGATACACCGTGGACACTTTACATGGGCTGTGTTATTCCCAACCGATTACCCTACATGGAAGTAGCCATGCGTGAAACACTTAGATATTTTGAAATTCCCACTCAGGATATTTCTGGTTTCACCTGTTGTCCAAATCCTCTAACTCTTTCTCATATTGACCATGAAGCCGCTCTGGCAATCTCAGCCCGAAACCTTGCCATTGCAGAAGAAAAGGGTCTAAACATTCTCACACCTTGTAACGGATGTTTTGAAGCGCTAAAAGGAACAGGGATTTGCCTCCAGGAAGACGCAGAACTCCGCAAAAAAGTCAACGCGATTCTTTCGAAAACTAAACATGAGTATAAAGGAACAATTCAGGTCAAACACTTCATTCAATTTCTCTTCGAAGACATTGGTCTGGGAACCATCGCTGAGTCAGTTGTCCATCCCTTAAATGACCTCGTGGTCGCTACTCATATTGGTTGTCATATTCTTCGACCCAGCAACCTCCTCAATGTTGATGATGCCCAACGACCAACTATTCTTCACCAACTTGTTCGTGCCCTAGGAGCCAAAACTGTCCAATATCCAGACGAAATGGATTGCTGCGGATATGGTACTCGTCCAGCAGATAAAGACATGGCTCTCAAAATGACAGGAAACAAGCTAGAAAACATGAAACGTGCAGGTGCTGAAGCCCTCGTGCTAATTTGCCCAGCCTGTTCACTGCAGTTTGATCTCATGCAACGTCTTGCCCTCCGCGACGCAGAGGATAAAACACCACTCCCAGTTTTTTACTACGCTGAGCTGCTGAATCTAGCTCTAGGAATTTCACCAGATAAAATGGGTTTCAATCTACATCGAGTTAAAGTCGATCCAGTGCTAAACAAGCTACTTCCTGACATTGCTCTTCCTACCACCTAACCTAGCATTAGGCTTAGAGAACAGGGAATAGTAACGGAAACAACGGTGCCAGCCAAGCGTAGAGAAAGAACAATCCTAGGGCGATCGCTGCAGAAACCGGCACGGTCAAAATCGATGCCCAAGCTATCTTCTTTACAGCTGGTCCTCCAATCGGTGTCCGATTTGCTAAACCTACACCAATCACTGCTGTTACCAGAACATGTGTTCCTGACAACGGAAGTCCTGCCAACGTTCCAATTAGCATAACAAGAGCCACACCTGACTCGGCAGCAAAACTTGAACTCGGACGTAACTCTGTGACTTCCCGACCCACGGTAGCCACGACTCGTCGCCCAATTAAAAACAGACCAATTGCCATCCCCCCACCACCTATAAGAAGGAACCACCGAATCAATGGAATCCCAAATAGTGAAGCTGTTGGATCAGGAAATGCTAACACCAGAATCCCCACCGCTTTTGCCACATCATTTCCCCCACGACTCAGTCCAGTGATGATGACCATCACCATAAGCAAGATTCCAAAAACCCACTCCATACGCCTCATACGATCTAAGCCCGTCGACCGAGGATACACAAATTTCCTAATCATATACTGGAGACAAAACGCAATTACCAGTCCAAACACTGGGCTCAAAATCCAACCAATGACAATTTCTAGCATCGTTGCCAAATTAATTATTGGAATCGCTAACTGAAATTGTAGCCACATGCCTATTCCCAACACACATCCTACGATACTATGAGTCGTAGAAATTGGATACCCTCTCACGGAGACAAAAAAGAGCCAAATTGTCATAGCGATGGCGATAATGAGGACAACTTCGAGGGGTAATTCAATGTGAACCATCTCTGAACCGATGGTTTTTGATACATCCACCCCGAGGAGCTGGGATCCAATGATCTGAAAAAATGCACCCAAGATAATTGCCGCGTTCAACGTTACGATCTTGGCACCAACAACACTTGCCATAGTTTCATCATTTGCACCAATGGCTATCGCTACAATAAACACTAAGACGATGAGGAGAATGACTGCGATGAGAAGCTCTAATGACACGATTTCTGCGTCTCCTGTGAATCTTAGTGCTGTTTTTGAACATTTTTCTGACTGAAACTATAATCTCTATAGATTCTATAGTTCTAAGAAAAACGCGCCATTCACCCAAAAGAATCTTACGCACAAACTTAGGGTACAACCATAACCAACCAGAAAGCGAGGAATGTGTATGCAAGCTTCTTTAGGACAAGAAATCCGCCAAATGGCCATGAAATGGGGCGCGGACTTGGTCGGGTTCGCTTCCACAGAACAGTTTGATCGGTTTCCCGCTGAAAATCGTCCAACCTATACTCTACCATCTGCTAAAACGGTCATCGTATTAGGACTGCAAATGGTGGATCCACTCCTTGATTTGTGGCTTCATGCTCCGCCCACAACGGGTGCAGGGCGGTATTCAACGGGTCGAGCCTTTGAGGATGAAATTCTCAGAGCAGTTTGCTACCGACTTGCCCTTGCCATGTTTAAACGGCGGATTGAAGCAAAAGTCCTCCCCTACGGACCGACACCAGAAAAAGAACACAACGGCTTCATCTATCTAAAGGATGCAGGAGTCCTTGCAGGACTCGGAGTTATTGGAAAAAACAACCTCCTGATCACACCAGATTTTGGACCACGTATTCGTCTACGAGCTATTGCTATATCAGAAACACTTCCCACCAGCCGGATGATGACCGATAATCGGTGGTGCGCTACCTGTGAACGATGCATTCAAGCTTGCCCAGTAAATGCACTACAAGGCGGAAAATATAACAAAGAACTGTGCTTGACGAGCTCCGATCACAAACGACCCCTATCACCAGGGGCTGAGCTCTGGTGTACCCGTTGCTCCTGTGTCTGTCCTGTTGGTTCTCGGGTCCCCTGTGATGATACCCTAAAAATCCAACCTTTAAAGAGAACAGATTAAGTTTTAAGTAACACTTCAAGGAAGACACTTAATCTCAGAGAGGAATCCAAATGACCAAACATGACCTTATTGTCGTGGGTGCAGGTCCCGCAGGAGCTCACCTCGCTAGTCAGGCAGCAAAGCTTGGACTCAAAGTTTTACTTCTGGAACGGTTGTCTCGGGATCGCGTCGGCGATAAAGTTTGCGGCGAAGGCATCGCCCTACATCATCTCAAGAACGCTGGAATTCCTTATCCCAAAGGGAAAGAACTTGGGACGCCAATAAATGGTATTGACATCTACCCTCCTAGTATGCAAAATTATGTTACCGTGAGTCAACTTGTCGAAGGTGAGCCCTGTCAAGGATGGACCGTGGACCGGCTCTACTTCGGCCAACGTCTCCTTGGATACGCAGAGAAATCAGGTGCTGAAATCCGCGACCATGCCCATGTCCTTGAACCCCTTTTAGACAATGGAATGGTTATTGGAGTGAAATACAAAGACACGCCATCTAATACCATAAAGGAGGTTCGTGCCAAGGTTACTGTTGATGCGAGTGGAATGTCCGCTAGCCTCCGTCGCCGCATTGAACATCCTCTCATCGAAAGAACCATCGCACTCCATGATCAAGCTGTTTGCTACCGTGAAGTTTTGGAACTACAAGCTCCCTTTGAACCTGCTGATCGTTGCTGGATAATCATGGATGATCGATATAGTCCTGGGGGTTATGTCTGGATTTTCCCCAGAGGTGGAAAAATCGCGAATGTCGGGTTAGGCACCCAAGGAGGTCATGGACACAAACCAAAGGAACTCTATCAACAATTCCTCGCAAGTAACCCCATTTTTAAAGATGCCAAGGTCATCCATGGTGGTGGAGGCACTGCTCCCATCCGACGACCATTGTGGAGCTACGTTGCTGATGGTATCATCTTCATTGGAGACAGTGGATGTCATGTCAATCCCATTCATGGAGGCGGGATCGGCTCTGCCATTGAAGCTGGCCACGTTGCCACCCCATTTATCAAAGACGCAATCGAAGCTGGTGACGTATCTGCTGAAGGTTTGTGGGGATTCAATGTGGAGTATAATCGTCACCATTATGGACAAAAGATCGCGTCATTAGACCTTATGCGACGATTACTCCAAGAAGTAGGGAACGAAGAATTCGAGTTTGTCATCAACAATCGAATCATCACCACAGAAGATTTACTTCGTGCAAATGCAGGAGAAGGTATTCAACTCTCAACCTCTGACAAAGCGGGGCGATTTCTACGCGGTTTAAGACGACTTGGCCTACTCCGTCGAATCCAGAAAGTCTCGAGGGCAATGGGAGAAATGTTGAACCTTTACCGTAGCTTTCCCGAATCGATGGGTGAATTTCCTGAATGGAAGAAAGAGGTTGAGCAGTTATACCGTAATCTCGGATATGAGCCTTAAAATCAGGTTTCTCTGTGATTGTAACTAGCTAGGCTTTTTACCTGTCCAACACTACAATATAGATATCTTTGATTTCTCCAAACCAAAAAGAGAATTCAGAAGGTGTTGTTCGAGATGGATCCGCCCATCGTTATCGATGCTCATACTCGCCATGTATCGGATATCCTCTTTTCTCCAGATAATAGTGTACTAATCACGTGTGGAATGGATAATCTCACTCAAATTTGGTCTGTAAACGATTGGGCCCAACTCAACACACTTTTTGGACACACGAACAGTGTGAATTCAGTGGCAATAACCGCTAAGGGTGACTTCCTGGCAACGGGTTCCACGGATGCCACCGTAAAGATATGGCAGTATCCTTCTGGAACCCTTGAACACACGCTCAGTGGCCATAGAAAGACTGTCGCAACTGTGGCATTTTCGCCTACTGGTGAATATGTTGCATCTGGTTCATATGATGGACATGTCAAAATATGGGATGTGACATCTGGAACAGAGCAGCTGACACTTACGAATCTAGGGCGGAATATCGCTTCCATTT
>JBHLQC010000125.1:0-5022 GCA_048885185.1 Candidatus Odinarchaeota archaeon
CCATCCGTCTTTGATTACTTGGATCCATTCAATCCAATGTTCATCGACCATTGGGTGAGGAGTTGAACCAACAACTGTGTGGATTCCTTCCTTGGTTTCTTCAACGACAGGTACGTGCTTTTCGATCGCAAAATCAGCGGTCTGTTCTTCCATGAGTTTCATAGCCTGACCACAGCAGACCAGTGTTCCGGAAGCAGCATGTACGACTTCTACGATGTTTCCGCAAACCTCGCATTTGTAGATTTGGAGTAGTTCAGTCATTTTATAATCACCAAAATCATTCTAACCTGAAAGTGTTAGGATGTCTACCCTGACCCTTCCTTTGCCTCTTGCTCCTTCTTGTTTTTAACCATTTCTTGAACATCGTTATAGATCTCTTCGCCCACGCATTCTTTGGCATATTCACAATATTCTACGCAGGACATAGTATCGTTGTATACAGTAAAACCACAGTTGTCACAATCCATCTTCACGTCACTTGTGAAGAGTTCAATTTCCTCTCCACATTTTGGACATGTTTTGAAGATGATGCTAGGGCGTTTTAGAGGTGCGGCTCCAGGGCAGTCATCGATAATTTTCATGGTTACCATTTAAGAGTTAACACCGTTGACCTTAAAACCGGTTCTCTTTTCCTAATCTGAAGAGTCTTCCTCATCCTTTGCTTCAGGCTTTGCTTCTCCCTCGCCAGGAATTGGTTGTGACGCTACTTTTTCAATCGCCGCAATCAGATCCTCTTTGAGTTCCAGCGAGATACGGACACCCTTCTTCGTGGGGCGCCAATCTGCTTCACCTGCCTGATAATAGATACGGATATCAATTCCATAGAAGCCCCGAAACTCAGACAGCGACACCCAGATTTTCTCCGTTTCACTCCGAGGTAAAGCAATTGGTTCACCAATAATTGTCATGATATAATCACCTATACCCCAATGACAAAAGGCACTCTAAAAAGAATTGCTTTCCAGAAAAAACAAGAAAAAGGCGGATTCGGCACTTCTTGGTGAATCGCCTACCCCGCCAAGTTTATTCGACAGTCTAATCCGCGGGTTCAAACATGTCCTTGCCGACGCCACAAACGGGACACACCCAGTCCTCTGGGATATCCTCGAAAGCGGTGCCAGGGGCGATGCCTCCATCAGCGTCGCCAACTGCAGGATCGTAGATGTAACCGCATGCTGTACAGACGTACTTCTGTGCCATGGTAGGTCACCTGTTTTTTGTGGTTTCTTTGGTGGTTATTATTCTTTGGGTGTTATGATTCGGTCGTTATGCTAGTAGGTTTCACACAAGACTTCAAAGAACGGTGTAGGATGGAAGCAAGAGGGGCACTGATCTGGGGGTTCTTCACCTTCGTGGATATACCCACATTCCCGGCAAACCCAGCTGGTAGGCTTGGATTTCTTGAAGACCGTTTTGGCTTCAACTTCTTTGAGTAGCGCCGTGTATCGTTTGGCGTGGTGAACTTCTGCTTTGGCGATGGCACGGACTTGTTCAGCGATGGCTTTGAAGCCCTCTTTTTCTGCTGTATCAGCGATGTCAGGGTACATTTTGGTGTGTTCGTAAGTTTCGCCTTCAATGGCGGCTTTAAGATTGTCTATGGTTTTTCCAACTTTCAAGGGAGCCATTGCATCGACGCTAATTTCAGGCATGGATTTTCCAGTTTGCTCCATGACGGCATGAGCGGCACGCCAGAAGTTTTTTGCGTGGACGCGTTCGTTATCGGCTGTAACATTGAATATTTCGGCGATTTGTTCGAATCCCTCTTTTATCGCAATTTTTGCATAGATATTGTATCGGTTGCGTGCTTGACTTTCGCCGATGAAAGCCTGCACGAGTCCGATTAGTGTTTTGGACATTGTAACTTTACCTCGGTCGGTGTATCACTTAGGTTCTGGATAAGAATCTTTGCGATTTCTAGCCAAAGCAGTCTTTTGATGCGAGTGGTGGGGTTTAAGAGGAGAAATTGCCAGAAGGGGCAACAGCTTTGTAGAGTTCAAAGCAAAGATTTGGCTGGAGTGTAGCTCGGATGCCTTCGGAAGTTATGAATAAGAAGCTCAAGGAACTCCGAAAACGCTTAGAGAAAGCCCGAATGGGTGGCGGAAAAGAGCGGATTGATCGGCAACATAAAGCAGGCAAGATGACGGCCCGAGAACGGATTGACAAGTTGTTGGACCCAGGGAGTTTCATGGAGTTTGATGCGTTAGTGGAGCATCGTGTCACTGAATTTAAGATGGATAAACAGAAAATTCCTGGGGATGGAGTCGTCACTGGCTATGGCACTATTGATGGTCGTCTGGTATTTGTGTTCAGTCAGGACTTCACCGTGTTTGGTGGGGCCTTAGGGGAAATGTTCGGAGAAAAAGTCACAAAAATTATGGATCTGGCCTTAGAAGCAGGAGCCCCTGTGATTGGTTTGAATGATTCCGGTGGAGCACGCATTCAAGAGGGAGTAGCAAGTCTTGGAGCCTATGGTGAAATCTTTTATCGAAATGTCATCGCTTCCGGTGTGATTCCACAAATTAGTGCAATTATGGGTCCCTGTGCGGGTGGAGCTGTCTATAGCCCTGCTGTGACTGATTTCACGTTAATGGTGAAAAACACAAGCCGAATGTTCATTACAGGACCTAATGTCATCAAAGCTGTAACAGGCGAGGTTATCAGTTTCGAAGAACTGGGTGGGGCAATGGCACATAACATCAAGAGCGGCGTAGCCCAATTTGCCGCTGAAAATGAAGAGCATTGTTTACAGCTTATTCGTGAGTTGTTATCGTATATTCCATCCAACAACATGGAGAACCCGCCAATTATTGAGCCAACGGATGACCCGTTGCGTTCAGACCCTGGATTAAATGAGCTTCTGCCTGATGATCCAACAACACCGTATGATATGAAACACGCGATTCTGAGTGTCGCAGATAATAATCGTTTCTTGGAGGTGCATGAGCATTTTGCACAAAACATGGTTGTTGGGTTCATCCGGTTAAATGGTCACCCCGTTGGAGTGGTTGCAAATCAGCCCAACTATCTCGCTGGCACTTTGGATATCGATGCCTCTGACAAGTGCGCCCGGTTTGTTCGCTTCTGTGATGCATTTAACATTCCTATCCTAACCTTCATGGATGTGCCAGGATTTCTCCCTGGCGTCGAGCAAGAGCACCGCGGAATTATTCGTCATGGTGCAAAGATACTCTTTGCCTATGCAGAGGCGACTGCACCAAAAGTAACGGTCATCACACGCAAGGCTATTGGTGGAGCATATGTAGTGTTAGGATCCAAACATCTCCGGGCAGATGTCGTCTACGCTTGGCCCAGTACAGAAATGGCCGTGATGGGTCCAGAAGGTGCTGCGAACATTATCTTCCGTCGAGAAATTGAGAAAGCTAAGGACCCTGAAGCAGCCAGAGCAAAGCGCATCGCTGAATACCGAGAACGATTTGCCAACCCCTACTCGGGTGCGGTTCGGGGATTCATTGATGAAGTGATTGAACCTGCTGTGACCCGTTCACGCATCATTGCGGCTCTTGAAATGCTCCGCACGAAACGGCAAGCCCTCCCGCGTAAAAAACACGGTAATTGTCCACTTTAGAATGCATTGAAACGGACTTTAATTATTCGTTCCGAGTTGAACAAACTGCATAACCTTATAATGATGTTCTATGAAAACTCCGTATCTGATTGCCCTAGCTATTTCTAGTGGTAATCAAGGGAGTAATCTAAAATGCATTGTTCAAATTGTGGTGCGAAGCTCACCGAGTCAGATCAGTTTTGTTATCGTTGTGGTGCACCAATCACACCAACCGACGCTGCAGCCCCTAAACCTGCCCCTGCAGCCACTCAGGTTCCGCCTCCAACCACTCCTGCCTACCCTGGTGAAGTCTTCAGTTACGCAGGATTTTGGAAGCGTTTTGCCGCTTGGCTTCTTGATGGTCTTATCCTCTTTGCTATCGGTTTAGCTATTGGTTTCGCATTTGATCTTGTGTACTTCCTAACTCCAATCCCATTCCTTTGGTATGTGATTATTTCCGATTTTCTATTAGGAATTTTTACTAGCCTTCTATACTATTCAATCTTTGAAAGTTCATCACATCAAGCGACACCTGGAAAAATGGCGTTGGGCATCATCGTCACTGACATTGCTGGTCAACGAATTTCCTTCGGGCGTGCAGTCGCTCGTGACTTATCCAAGATTATCTCTGTACTGACTTTAGGAATTGGATATCTCATGATCGGATTCACCGATGAAAAACGAGGACTTCACGACTATATTGCAGGAACCTTAGTCATCAATAAGTAAGGCCACTCACTGGCCTCTCCCTCTTTCTTTTATGGGATAGCTACAAAATTTGTCATTCCTTGTCCAAATACACCTTTATTCGAAGAGAGAACGGCTTAAATGAAGGAATCATTATGGAGAGGCAGAAGACTAAAAACCCCCAGCCTTCAATAGCACCTATCCCAAACGAGAATAAAATCTGAGAGTGTAATCAGGGTGTCGAAGACTCCATCTAAGCCGATTCGATTTACTGATACCACATTTCGTGATGCTCATCAATCTCTGCTTGCCACGCGTATGCGGACCGAGGATATGCTGCCTATTGCCGAAAAAATGGATCAAGTGGGCTTTCATTCTATGGAGGTATGGGGTGGAGCCACCTTCGATGCTCCGCTGCGATTTCTGAAAGAGAACCCCTGGGAGCGCCTTCGACAACTTCGAGCCGTTATCAAGAAAACGAAGCTTCAGATGTTACTCCGAGGGCAAAACATCGTGGGGTACCGCCATTACCCTGATGATACCGTTCAGAAATTTGTCGAACTTGCGGCAAAAAACGGGATTGATATCTTTCGGATTTTTGATGCACTAAATGATCCACGGAATATGAAAACGGCACTGAAGGCGGTTCACAAAGCGGGAGCGCACGCTCAACTGAGTTTCAGCTACACGATTAGTCCAGTTCATAATGTTGAAACTTTCGTGGAACAAGCCAAGAATCTTGAAGCTATGGGAGCGGATTCAATTTGTAT
>JBHLQC010000126.1:0-5002 GCA_048885185.1 Candidatus Odinarchaeota archaeon
TTGACCTTTTCTAGAAAGTCTTTCAGTTCTGGTACGGTTCGAAACGTGTATTCTCCCTTTGGGCTTACGGCTTTGTATGGTCGAAGAGCGAGGGTGTCTGCCACTGCTTCGCCACCACGAGCTGGATAAGTTAGATCATGAAGCGTTACGACACGATTACGCTCAGAAAACTCGATGGTACAAGTTAATCGAAGACGCCCAGTCTCTCCAAATCCAGCTTTTCCTGCTAAATTGCGGCAGGTAGTGAGAATGTCTGAAGCTTCAACCGACCCATACCGAATCCATAGATTGGCTAGATTATTAATACCGGAACCTTGTTCTCCCCAAACAACGACTGCTCGTCCACGTGGCTGATTAAAGCCCTCTGACAAAATCGATTCCACAGTTTTTTGAAAATCCACTTCATTGGAACTTTCCGATATTCGAACATGGATAGTGGCAGAAGCAATCTGTCCACCAGCACTCTTGGCTCCACGAATCATTTCCCATGCTTTTTCTTGTTCGATAACTTGCTTCAAAGTGAGTGTCCCCGATTTTGCATACAACAAAGCCATGCGCTTAAACTTTCCGTTCCTTATGAAAAGAATTAAGTGTAAACACCAACGATTGAGGAAAGAACAATCCTCTTCCCTTTATAAATAATAAACCCGTTCGCGTGTGAAAATCTAGATGTCCTCCCGGTTAGGTCGAATCAAGGGTCTTGTACGCCTTGTTACTGGACTTCGGCGCTCAGGACGAGTCGCTTTTTTGATTGATGGTCCTAATGTACTACGACGTGAATTCGAAGTTCGGTTAGACGATTTGAAAAGCCTTGTTGGTGAACTCGGGAAAATAGGAGTAGCAAAAGTCTATTTGAATGAACGAGCCAGTGTGAAATTATTAGAAGCAATCTCCAATAGCGGGTTTACACCGATTGTAACCACTTCAGACGTCCACCTTCATATGGCCATTGATTCAATGGACCTTGTTCTTGGCGACGCCACCAAGCTCCTCGCAATCTTCAGTCGCCATGCCCGAACCGCGCCCATACTCAGACGAGCTCGTGAACACGGACTAGAAACTCTCGCTATCGGTTTTGAACCAGGATTTTCAGTCGCAGTACAAAATGCAGCCGATCACGTCCTTCGCTTAGATCAATCATTAGAACCCCAAATCCTTGAACTGAAAGGCAAAAAGAAGAAAGATAAGAGGGAAGAGGAGCCTGACAGTTACGAAGATTGGGATCTTGATGACTGAAACCCACTAAGGGGTTTCATCATCCATGAGAAAATTGGAAGAGGTGTGCTAGGCACTAGACGAGAAGTTCACGAATCTCTTCTTTGGTCAGTGATTTGAACTCACGCGTTTCTGTATCTACAATCGATATTTCCATCGCTTCTTCGTCAAGTTTCTCTTCTACAACTTGTCGGAGTGTGTCAATGCAGAGTTTCACAGCGGCAGGCATTAGCTTCATTGACGGTTTGTAATGTTTTGTCAAGTACTCACGAGCCGCTTCTGAATTATACCCAATAGCGGTAGCTCGCCAACTCCAATAGGATCCAGAAGGATCAGTAGTAAAGATTTGAGGCCCCTGTGTGTCCACACCACCAATTAACAAGGAGACTCCAAAGGGTCGAATTCCACCAACCTGTGTGTAGTTCTGTTTCAGGTCGCAAACCTTCTTTGTCAGGACTTCGACATCAATTGGTTCCCCGTAGGTGATTTGGTTAATTTGACTTTGTACCCTGGAAAAATCAACGAGAACACGTGCGTCGGCATGAAGCCCGGCAATCGCACACCCAATGTGCTTATCAATCACATAGATTTTCTGAATTTGATCCAAATCCATTAACGGCGAGGTTGCTTCTTTGTGTACACCGATTACAGCACCATTTGCGGCTTTTACACCAATTGCGGTTTTCCCTCGACGCACGGCTTCCAGCGCGTATTCGACCTGATATAACCGACCTTCTGGACTGAAAATGGTAATTGCACGGTCATAAGCTAGGCTTCTTTCCATCATATGGTTCAACCTCTCGTAGGAGCACGTTCACTGTGTGGAGTTATAAAAGTTTGTCTCAATCATCAGAAGACGCAAAAGAAAAGAGAATCGACTGGGATGAAGCGCCGAACAAGCCAAAAGACTTCACCCCAGAAACAAGAGGATCATCCTCGCTTTGGCCTTTCAGTAAAAGGATAAACGAGGATTCGGAGTAGTCGTATTCCTATGAGGAGGATACCTTCACCACGTTTTCCCCGCATACTAGTACCTCCTTAATTGGATGGCTGCTCATTGGTGCCTTTTAATTGTTAGTAGTTCAATTTTCCATAAGATGAAGGCATTCAGGAGCTCGCAATCCGGCAAAAACCGGTTTTTTTCATGAAAAAGTATTCGAATGTGATTCGCCTTGCTGTTGAAACACAAGGCTTTTACTCATTTACCTCTACCCTGCCAGTATTGGATGGATGATTGGCTATGACACGAACACGTGTAATCATCATGGGCGCGGCTGGACGCGATTTTCATAACTTCAATGTGTACTTCCGGGACAACGAAGAATACGAAGTCGTAGCATTTACTGCCACGCAAATTCCAGGCATTGAAAAACGGAGCTACCCACCTGTCTTAGCAGGGAAACTTTACCCAAAGGGAATTCCCATCTACCCTGAGGAACTGTTACCCAAGCTCATTCGGGAACATGATGTGGAACAGGTAATCTTTGCATATAGTGACATTGCCCATATCGATGTGATGCATTTAGCATCTTGGGTGCATTCAGTGGGTGCAGATTTCCGCATGATGGGCCCCAACACAACATTGCTCAAAAGCAAAAAGCCTGTAATAGCAATTTGTGCAGTCCGTACGGGGTCAGGTAAGAGTCAAACCAGTCGCCGTGTTGTACAAATACTTCGCGATAAGGGTTTGAAAGTCGTCGTAATTCGTCATCCAATGCCTTATGGTGATCTTGCGAAACAAATCTGTCAGCGATTTGAGACAATTAAAGATTTGGAAAAGTATGATACAACTATTGAGGAAATGGAAGAATACGAACCTCACATTGATCGGGGTGCAATCGTATATGCTGGTGTTGATTACGGAAAAATCCTCGAAGAAGCAGAGAAAGAAGCCGATGTAATCATATTTGATGGAGGCAACAACGACTTCCCATTCTATGAGGCAGATGTGCACATCGTCATCGCGGATCCACATAGACCTGGACATGAAGTCATGTATCATCCAGGCGAAACCAATGCCCGAATGGCAGATGTGGTAATTATCAACAAGATTGATTCTGCTGAACCTGAATTCGTAGAGCAGGTTCGCCAAACAATTCGTGTAGTGAATCCACGGGCAATCATAATTGATGCAGCTTCACCCCTTTACGTAGATGAGCCAGCTATGATTCAAGGAAAACGCGTCCTTGTTATCGAAGACGGCCCAACTTTAACACATGGTGAAATGGATATTGGAGCCGGATGGGTTGCTGCCCAGAAATATGGAGCTACTGAGATAATTGACCCCCGCCCTTATGCTGTTGGATCAATCAAGGAAACTTTCGAGAAGTTTGATCATTTGAGTGAGGTTCTTCCGGCAATGGGGTATGGCGACGAACAAGTCAAAGAATTGGAACAAACCATTAATGCTGCGGAAGCAGATGTCGTCGTGATTGGTACACCCATTGATTTGACTCGCGTCGTCAAAATAAACAAACCTTCAGTTCGAGTGCGTTATGAGTTACAAGAAATTGGTAAACCCACACTAGACGATGTTTTAAGAGACTTTCCGGCTAAGAGATGACATTTCACTTAGCGGTTTGTAATTCGAAGACCGCGAAGCGTAAGCCAGGGACTTCCGACAAGCTTTCCACGCTGTGGTGGAAGAATTGTCAGAGGCCAGTGCTTTTGGATGTATTGAGGTTTCCAGGTAACTTCATTAAGGCATTGTGAACCAATCTCGTCCAACGTTTTTTGAAGAACAGGATGGTCATGGACCCCGCTTAGAACCAATGTTTCTGCTGCTTCAAAGATGCTACTTTGGTAGGATCGGAAATAGCCATACTTGAACCAGTTTTTGTTAGGTTCTGGTCTCAGTCGGGGGAAAGCGGCAGTTGATAAATCGTAACCAAGGAGATAGTGTTGTACATTTTTCACGGCGGTCTGATAGTCTTTATCTCGCCATGCTTGAGGAAATTCGTTGAGCCACCGAAGAGTGCGAACCATGACATAAGCACAGGGATTTCCGTCTGTTCGGACGTGACATTCACCTTCTCGACCAAGGTTGAATGAGAGATACTCTCTACAGGCTTGTTGTACATCAGTTCTCTCGGCAAAGCCTAGAGCAAGAACTGCCCGAAGAAAGACCATATTGGCGCATTTATTGATTTTTCCGCTACTTGCCAGAAAAGCTCCATCGCGTCGTTTGTACTTCGAGAAGGCGTGATTAACTGCATCGACAAGTTGAGGAATTTTCGTCCCGTTAAGTCCTAGATTACCAAAAAAGCCAACAACTTCTTGGAAGCTAATGAAGGTACGTTTTTTGTTCCGTTCTATCCAAGGACCTAGTCCTGTCTCGAGATGTGGAAGTATTTTTTTCTGCTGTTGGAGGAAGACGAGGTCAGAGATTGAGACTCCTTGGATATCACGAAGGTATAGTAGTTTGACGAATTCATTGATTTCTTCGATGTCATAATTTTTGATATACGTGTCAGCTTTGATTGGATCGAAGTGTGGAATAGTGACAACCATTAGAAACCCTCTTTTTGCAATTAACAGTCTATTGTTGCTAGGATGCTAATATACGTAGAAGCTCTTGTGGGATGTCTTCTTCGAAGTTTTCGAGTGACGTGTTGTTAATTCAGTGTGTTTTTGAACTCGTATACACTCCTCAGTACTTATGACTGAAACCCAATCATCCAACGATTTCGCAAAGGAAAGGCATGCAACTTTTGGTGGAGGCTGTTTCTGGTGCACTGAATCTGTGTTTAAGCAATTGAGAGGTGTCAATAAAGTTGAATCGGGTTAT
>JBHLQC010000127.1:0-4827 GCA_048885185.1 Candidatus Odinarchaeota archaeon
GGCGTACGTCACTTTCCCATGTTTCGGGGAGTTTTTGTTTTGGCATTGTGTGTTCTCCGCCTGAGAGCGGTTGTCATGGGTGGCAAGGCACTTATTTATGTATGACACCATGCGCCTTGATAGGCACAGAGTATCGGTAAACATTATACCTTGTCACGCTATGTATATCGATAGGTACGTCTATAAAAAGTTAATGGATGCTACAAAAAATCGCTCAAACTGCCTGAAAGCCCTAAGAATTACAATGGTACTAAACCTGATTCCTCATTACCGCTAGGCTTATGTATCGGTTAGTTGAAGGGGAAATATGCCAAAGTTCATTTTTGTGACAGGTGGCGTGTTGTCGGGAATTGGTAAGGGGCATACAACTGCGAGTATTGCTAAACTGTTACAGTTTCGTGGATATGAAATCGACTTGGTGAAAGTTGATCCCTATCTGAATGTGGACCCAGGCACTTTGAATCCCATTGAGCATGGTGAACCGTTTATCACTGATCAGATTTACCAATTTAATCCTGCACCAAGTTTTGAATACACCACAGCAGAGGTGGACCAAGATTTCGGGACATATGAACGGTTTATTGGTCGGGCAATTCATCCTCGGAACAACATCACATCTGGGCAAGTGTATTTGAGCGTTATTTTGCAAGAGCGATTGGGGAAGTTTCTTGGAAAAACAGTTCAAATCATTCCACATGTTACGGATGAAATTAAACAACGGTTCCGTGAAATCGCCAAAGCGGGAGAAAAGAAGGGTAATGGGCTTGATGTGATTATTGTAGAAGTTGGGGGGACAGTCGGGGACATCGAAGCTGCGCCATTTCTTGAGGCAATTCGACAATTCAGGTTAGAGGAGGGAATATGCGATACCTTGCTGGTTCATGTTACTTTGGTCCCTCTTCTTGAAACCGTGGGTGAACTGAAGACAAAGCCGACGCAACATTCGGTGAAACAGCTTCTTTCTTTAGGATTGCAACCTGATATTATCATCGCTCGAAGTCAGGTTTCATTAACCAAGGAGGCTCGCGAAAAAATCGCGTTGCACAGTAACGTAGCAAGCGAGGCTGTGATTTCCAATCCCGATTTGAAAGAAATCTATGAATTACCATTGAAATTCTACGAACAGGGCCTTGATGCCATTATTCTTCAACGATTAGAAATGACAGCACGTCCACCTTCAGGAATGGAAGCTTGGCGAGAAGTTGTGAATTCTTTCATTAACACAACTTTTGATCTGCGTATTGCAATGCCTGGGAAATATGTTCAGATGGCAGATACGTACGTAAGTATCAGTGAAGCGTTACGACATGCAGGAGCTCATTTAGGGACCAAGGTGTCAATTGAAATGGTGGACTCCGAAAAGCTCGAACGGGTCGACGATGCTAAGGAAAGGCTCCTGCAATATGATGGAATCCTTCTCACTCCCGGGTTTGGCACTCGTGGGACCGAAGGAATGATTCGTGCCGCCTGGATCGCTGTTGAAGAAGACCTACCATTTCTCGGCATATGTTTTGGGGCTCAACTCCTCTTTGTTGCGTTATGTCGTTACGCGTTAGGAATGAAGAACGCCAATAGTACAGAGCTAGATCCGAAAACTCCCCATCCAGTTGTCGACCTCCTTCCAGAACAACGAGAAATTGAGGAAAAAGGCGGCACAATGCGACTCGCTGGCCATTCAATCAAAATTATGCCTAAGACTAAACTTCAGACGATTTACAAGAAGGCAAAGGTTCGTGAACGGTTTCGGCATCGATATCACCTCATGTGGGATCCTGCTCGCGCAGCGAAAAAAGAAGGCCTTGTTGTATCTGCTACAGACGTGTCCGGGAAGATCATTAATGCAATAGAACTCAAAAATCGGTATTGGATGATTGGAACGCAGTTTCATCCAGAATATACCTCTCGTCCCGATTTACCAAATCCTGTGTATCTCGCCTTTGTGAAAGCAATGTTAGGACGAAAAATAAAGGATTAAACACTCAATAATGAAAAGAATGCAATAGGGATAATATGAAAATGACGAAATCCTCTGAACCCAAAGACAAAGACCTGGTTTCCTCGAAAACGAAGTCTGGGCTCGTGAGAAAACGCCCCTCGGTTGATGAATATTTCGTGAAGTTTGCTGACCTCGCTGCAACACGCTCGACATGTGTTCGTAGACAAGTAGGCGCGGTTCTGGTTCGAGATAAACATATTCTTGCGACTGGGTATAATGGGGCACCTGCTGGCATGGAGCATTGTACGACTGAAACCTGTCTTCGCCTGACCACTGGAGTGAAACCCGGTGAACGGCATGAACTCTGCCGAGGAGTCCACGCAGAACAAAATGCTATCATTCAATGTGCTCTACACGGTGTAAGTAGTCGAGATGCCACCCTCTATGTCACTCATTCGCCTTGCACAATATGTGCGAAAATGCTAATCAACGCAGGAATCACCCGTGTCGTCGTTAAACGGCGATACCCCGATGAAGATGGCGTTCAGATGTTGAAAGAGTCTGGAGTGCAGGTCAATTTTTTGCAAGGAAAATAGTTAGACGCGCCTCTAAGTTTGGAAACGGCGCGCGGATGCAGTTAGAAATTCACCAATAGGTTGCAAATCTGTATCTTTTTCAGTCAAAACCAGTAAAATGAGTTGCTGCTCTCCACCCACCATAATGATCGAGTAGCGTTCACCATCTAAAACTATGGTGTTAAGTGGTCCAGCATCCGTTTGCTCAGTGACAACATAAGCTGAGTGACACAGGGCGGCGGCATTCCCTGCTAGAAGATGAGGATTTACTGAAGGAGGCATACGATGTTCGATGAGTAGGCCTTCTTGGCTGATAATTGCCCACCCTTTAACGCCTGGCTGTTGCTCCAGTTCAGCAATGATTTCACGTAAGATTTCTTCGTGATTTGCATCGTGGACTATCGTTCTCGCCATGCTATCCTACATCTCGAACCTCAGTTAGCGATACTACGCGCCAATTACCCCTTAAAAATATCGGACTCGCGGTCAAAAAGCCATTTTTCATTGCGAAAAGCACATCTAAAATAGAGATAAACATAAAACCATCGCCTCCTCATCGATAACTACTACTCAAAATGGGAATTGCCATGAGTATGCCACAACCAACCCAATTCGATCTATGGACTTGGGAGAAAACCAGAGACATCATCCGAACATTACCTGGGCGCCTAGGTTTTCCTAAGAAGGATGTTCTCCATTTTTTAGACTTGGAAGTCCATCTCGATGATGGTAGCATCATCGACACTACTCTTAACCAACCCTTTGATCCAAGAATCGAATACGTCTTCTTCCTTCTTCATCAATACTCAAAGGCAACTGAGGTTCCCTTAACTGGCGAATTGATCAGCTATAGACAAATCTCTGGCGGTCGAGTTTATGGTGCAGTATTTGATGGTCGTGTCGTGAACCCCATTCAAAAAAGGCTTGGAAGCTCTCCAGGTTTGTTTGAGAAGGCTGCGAAGCTGCTAAAAGGTGAACCGGCCACAGTTGGTGATCTCTCATTTACTATCCTTGCTTTCCCTCAGGTTCCGTATACTTTTGCACTTTGGAAGGCAGATGATGAATTTCCGGCACGTGCCAGAGTATTCTTGGATGGATCAGCACCTTCGTATCTGGATGCTGAAACCCATGCGCATTTAGCCTCTCTAACAACACTCCGGCTCTTAGCCATCTCTCAAACACTGTAATACGTTCAGAAATTAGATTCGACTGGTGTCGATTTTTCGTATAATTTCACATAAAAGGGTATATACATATTATAATGGTTGTTATTATTCTGGTGGGTTTCAGCGATATTTCACGTATTGCCCCAACTTATATATGTAATGCAGTATTGAATATATATTAGAGGGATTTTGTATGAATCCACCCCTAATTACTTCACAAACCAGCACCATACCCAACCTGCCTGATCACGCTTTTCGTCTTGTCAAAGTGATTGAAACCCGAAAGGACAAGAAGAATCGGGATGTCCATTATCTAACGGTGTTCATGGAAACTTATGTGGATGGACGACGAACTCGGAAAAAAGTCACATCCCTTGCACTCTCCGCTGATGAGCACGATACACCAACTCTATCTTGGCAAGCCTACGCGGAACAGGATTTCTAAGCATATAGAGCCATTCTAGCAGTAATTCATTTAAAATGAGGAAGAATCTCTTTACTCGCCAGTTCCATGGAAGTACGTTTTTTCGGACCAATGGGTGATCCAAATACAAACTGAGTAATACCCGTTTTCTGAAGGGCGGCAATTTTTTCAGTGCACTCTTTTGGTGTTCCACGAATACAAAAAGCCTCTAGCATTTCATCTGTGACAGCTCCAAAGGCTGCAGGAAAATCGCCTTTCCCAAGAGCTTTACCAATTGGTGCAGCACTCTCCGATGAGATCCCGTGCCTTTCTAACACAACAGGTGGCGAACCAGCAACGATGAAGGCAACGACAGGTGTTGCTGCTTTTGTCGCTTTTTCCATCTTCTTGTCAACAGAGACACTGGCATACGCTGCTACATCAACATCCTTTGGTTTCCGCTGTGCCTCTTTGATGCCTTTGTTTATCTGCTTTGATGCAAATTTGAAGTCTGCTGGATGCGAAGCATTAACCAAGACACCTTGTCCCATCGATCCAGCGAGTTGGAGCATCTTTGGACCTTGGGCACCAATATAAATTGGAAGTGCTCCTGTCTTTTCAAAGGCAACTTTGGCTTTTTCCACAGTGAAGACTTTGCCTTCAAACCCTTTGATTTTCCCCGAATCGAAAATTGAACGGAAAATCTGTACGCTCTCTTTTACAGCGGTCAATGGTTTAGTCCTCTCA
>JBHLQC010000128.1:0-4798 GCA_048885185.1 Candidatus Odinarchaeota archaeon
GCTGGCTTCAATGGGCATGCCTTTCTTCGCCCTTTTTGCAAGTGAATTCATGATATTTATAGGAACCCTGTCCACTCTCCCCATCCTCATCTTTGTAATTTTGGCACCGGGTATCGTAGCAGGTTATTTCATTTGGACAATTGACCGAATCGTGTTATCAGATCCACGTCCAGGCACGATAATGCGTCGAGCACGTGACACAGAAGTAATTGCTCTAGCCCTTTTGCTTATCCCTGTAATTCTCTTGGGACTCTTTCCTGCTATGATGATCGATCGAATTCTCCCCAGTGTACAATATTTGTTCAGTTTAGGAGGTCTGTAGATGCAACTCTCTGAATTATTCACATTACTCCTCAACTTACTCGCAAACCCATTTCTACCGTTTGCAATCTTTGCTGCCTTAGGACTGATAACTCCAGTCATCAATCGTCTATTTCGAAGAAAATCAGCTGCCTATTGGGCATTACTAAATATCATCTTTCTTGCAGCACTTATTGTACCACAATGGACAGTAGTAATCAGCGCTCCAATTTTTTCACTTACTCTTTGGTTGGATGGAATTGGTCTCTTTTTCGTGACACTTTTCATCATCGTGGGATTTGTTGTTGTCATTGCCTCAGCCGACTACTTTGAAAACAACCCAAATCAGGCAACCTACTATACACTATTGCAATTTGCCCTGTTGGGTATGATGCTCGTTGCAATGGCCGTTGACCTGATCGTTATGTTTACGGGATGGATTCTTGTCGCCATAACAACCTATACTATGGTCGTTATCCGAAAAGATGATCCAAAGGGTATCGAGGCAGGTGTTAAGTACCTCATTGTCGGTGCCGTTTCATCAGCAGCCATTCTTCTTGGAATTTCGATGATCTTTGGGTTAACTGGTTCCACGAGACTAGTTGATATTGCAACAATGTGGGCGACTTTAAACCCAGAGTTCATTCCTCTCGCTGTGCTAGGCGTTTTGTTATTGATTGCTGGATTTGGATTTAAAATGGGCATAGTTCCCTTCCATATGTGGCTTCCAGACACATATGAAGGTGCACCCCAACCAGTAACTGCGTTCTTAGGAGGAAGTTCGAATAAAGCTGCCTTCGCAGCGATAATCAGGGTGTTCATTCTTGGATTAATGATTTTCCGCTTCCAATGGGCAACCGCTTTTGCATTTCTAGCTCTGATTACCATGACCTGGGGTAATATTGCTGCCCTCTCACAAAAGACTCTAACACGACTACTCGCTTACTCCGCTATTGCCCAAGCGGGCTATGCAATCATTGGCTTGGCCGCTCCAACAGTGTTAGGAATTTCAGGTCTAATGTTTCATGCCCTAAATGATGGGCTAACAAAAACCGGCGCATTCATCGCTGCTACAGCAATCGCCTTAGTTCTTTCCAGTACAAAACTATCAGACATCAACGGACTAGGGAAACGTATGCCCACCACCGCCTTGACTCTCTCAATTTTATTACTTGCCTTGGCAGGCGTTCCACCTCTCAGCGGGTTCTTCAGTAAGCTTGTGCTCTTTACAGCAGCAGTTGAAGCAAATCTGGTTTGGCTAGCCATTGCAGGAGTTCTAAATTCAGCCTTCTCTCTAGCGTATTATGGATGGATTATCAAACGAATGTACTTTGATGAGATCGAAGAAGGTAGTGTAGAAACAGCAACACGAGAATCTCGAAAATTTAAATTTGTGCTTGTATTCCTTGCGGCATTAACAATTGCTATCGGTATATTCAGTGGCATTATCCTTGGATATATAGAGATCCTCGTAATCGGATTCCTACCCTCCCCCTGATTAAAGGGAGAAGATCAATTCATCAACATCCGATGAAAATAGTCAGTTTGTACTCTATAGAGGGGTCACTCGCAGAAATTGTCCGACCAACGTTACAATATCCACGACGGGAATTTCCAATCCTAATCTTTGGACGCCCTGAGAGAGATTCAGTACACAGAACGGACATGCAGAAACAACCATGGTTGCCCCGGTCTCAACAATTTCCCCAACACGTTCCCAAGCCATCCGTTCTTCAAGTGGCATTGATGCTTTCTCTTCATCACTGAGTTCATGATAGTGTTTTGCCAATTCAGATGCTGCATCTTTCACGGGGCTCGGAGATCGCGTTGGCTCTGCATCATGGATTCGTTTTGAGGCAATATCGAGGGCAAGCTCTGGAATACCGGCTTTGACGCCTCCACCAGCACCACAGCAACGTGAGTGTTCACGTGTTCTTTTCATTTCGACAAGTGTAATACCGGGTAAATGTTTTAGAATCCGCCGAGGGGCTTCATAGACACCCACATGTCGTCCGAGATGGCAAGGGTCATGATATGCCACACGTTCTTGGACTCCGGGGATGGCTTCTATTTTTCTTTGTTCAAGCTGGTCTGCAAGGAATTGCGTGATGTGTTGAACCTTGAATGGCAATTTACCATAATAGCGTGGCCAATCAAATACGGAGGTTCTGAAACAACCTGAGCACGAGTAAACAACTAGTTTGGCGCCTTTTTCCTTTAGTGTTTCAACGTTGTGTTTCACTAACTCTTTAACGACACCAATTTGTCCCGTACGGATTAACGGTGATCCGCAGCATCGTTCATCATTGCCTGGAAGAACAAAGTCGATATCGAGCTTGTTGAGAATGCGAGCCGTAGTGATAGCGAGATGCTGCATTTTGTACGAGGAAGTACATCCAACGAAATAAGCGATATCAGCTGTTTCAGCAACTTTAACATCTGCTGGTAACCAATCAGCTCGAGATAAGTGGTCTTCTCCGTAGGGGTTGTACTTGGTTTTTACATTATTTGGCCAAGTGCGCTGTCGTTCAAGGGGTCCAAATCCTTGACGAACCATATCAGCACGAACCGTTTCCCATAGATCACAGCTATTAATCTTTGATTCACACACGGTCTGACATTGGCCACATACCGTGCAAAGATAGAGGTCTTCAACAAACTTATCGATCTTATTTTTGTCTGCGACGCTACCGCCTCGGGCTCGTCCCATGATTCCATAGACTTGTTTTACCATTTCTCGCAAGTTTCGGATTTTTCCTCGGGCAGTGATACCTTCACGTTGCAGTTGGTCAAAGACCGGGCAGAATTTTACACACTCACCACAATCGACGCATGCATCCAGTTCCATTGTCTGTTTGCGGGTCAGTTGTGGGAAATCGATTTTTTCTTTATTTGTTGTCAGAATCATCAACTCCCGTTATTTCTCGGACATATTCCTTTGCCCATTTTTCTTCGATTGAACTTCGCACCATAATGATGGGGGCCGCGACGATGTGTTGGAATTTGGAATAGAACAGCACCGCAATCATTGTATAGATTATGAAGGCGTGGGCAATTCCGAACCAACCTCGAAATCCAAAGATGTATTCATAGGAGAAGGCTAGATGACCCGAAATGGCTATGGCAAGAAGGAGAATTAGTGGAAGGAAGTTATGCAGATTAGTGACACTTCGACCTTCCTTTGAGCCAATCCGACTCCCAAAAGCCATGATTACACCAATGACTAACATTGCGGTTAATAGGTCATGGGCAATTATTCGCATTTCAAGGGTGGCCCAGGGAAAGAGAATGGTTTCATTGAGTAAGATGAAGCGGGGTAATCCATGAAAGAGGAGGAGACCAACAAAGCCCACTATTAGCATCCCGTGTTTGACCCAGCGATAGATGCTTTGACGACGAATTGTTCCGCCAAAGGTCCAATCAGATATAACGGTTTTAATGAATGCGGTGAATTTTGTGCGGAAAGGAACGTCAATTAGCCAACCGGCTGTATGCTCAGCTGGTCCTTTGTGGGGTTTTGTCCAACGTACCAAAATCCGAATGAAACCAAATACAAACAGCCCTAAAGCAATCCATCTAAAAATGGCGAGTACAAGGTAAGCTTGCTCCATTTGCATTATAAATCGCTCACAATTTCTTAATCAAAAGCCACGACTTTCTATCATAAGACTTCCCAATTTGCTATGAAAATAGAATGAAGCAATGAACTGGGTGCAAAAATAAAGGGAGATGGAGGATCTGATGTTAAAATCAGACGACCTCCTTTTTTCTTTCTTAGTATGATTCTATGTCCACCAACCTAAGAACCGGAGAAAAGCATTCTTCGAATTGTCAAGCCATGGACCGACCCACTTGTCTAGACCTATGTACCTACCAACCTGAAACATTCCTACAACGAAGAATGCAACCGAGCCAAGGAAGTTAACACCAAAGGTTGAAGCGCTAAGCCAGCCAAGCAAAAAGAAGAAGGTCCACTGCATAAGGATACCACCGAATGACCCCAGTCGAGTAAAGAATCCGAATGTGAGAGACAACCCGATTAGGAACTCACCCCAAGCGATCAGTAAAAGAAAGAATGTTCCGTTCAGAAGTAACACGCTGAAGAAACCTTGAATCCATGGGCTAGGGGCGTTATTAGCTCCTGCCATGAGTAATCCGAAATTAGTTGAATATGTTGGATCAAGGAGTTTCTCTAAGCCTCCGTGAAGGAATTCATATCCTAGGGCTAATCGTAGTGGAAGCATAAATGCTACCATGGGGAATTTTTCAGGCCAGCCCCATCGGAGGAAGAAGAATATCGGAACTAGGAGTACGGCTAGAATGATTAGGGGAGATAGGGCAAGATTTAGCATTGGGAAGAGCAGATTAAGGTGTGGCTCTATCCATTGAGGTCCATAAGTTAGGCCAAGGATAACACTAAGAATTGCAGTGACAATCACTGTGAAAATAACGGCAATCCATTGATTTCGATTTAAATCCATTTTTCTATTCTCCTGTA
>JBHLQC010000129.1:0-4731 GCA_048885185.1 Candidatus Odinarchaeota archaeon
CCAAATGACAATGCATGCATTCGATTAATGTTGATTCCAACTAGCCTCGCTCCAGTGGGCTCTTCTGAAGTTGCGCGCAAAGCTAAACCAAACTTTGTGAAACGTAAGAAAATATAGACGCCTGTAATAATAATCACAGATGTGATCGCGATTACTACCATATTCAATTGAAAAAAGTATGCAACACCCATCCATTCAATAACGATTTGTTGAATAAGCCACGAGTATCCGAGTGGGGTTGCGCCAAATATCAATAGAGCTGCATTCTGAAGAATGAATAGAAGACCGAAGGAAGCTAGGAGTGATCTAAATTCAAGCTCTTCAGCCGTTTTTGATAAATGAACCAACCTCCGAAAAACGAGGAACTGAATTAGAATGCCTATAAGAAAAATAATGATTCCACTAATTGGAAGAGAGAGAAGGGGGTTTATAGCATAAAAAGTGAAACACATATAGGTGACGTAAGCCCCGAGCATCAGGAATTCGCCATGAGCGATATTCAGTACTCTAGTTACACCATATTGAAGATTAAGACCCGCAGCTATTAGAGAAAATATAGCCCCTAATATTGCACCACCAATAATTATGTCAATCACAAATTATACCTCCTATAGATCTCTAAAAAAAAGAGGGGGGATTTCATGACCACTAATCCTTTGCGGTTAATCGCCATGAAAGCGTTGGACAGACAACAACCATAGTGGCAAAATCCATCAGCGGCGGAGCATCAACGTCGAAGTCAATGTCACCCAAATCTGCACCTTCCCACAAGGAACGGTAACCTTCCGCGTTGAGTACAGGTGCACTATCAGGGGGACCTGGCCATGCAGGCTTCGGAGCAATGATAGACGCTGTGGCAGCATCAAGCGGCCATACAACTTCCATCATATCTCCACCTTGCCACTGGGTAAGTGTTCCTGTTCCAGGGATATTTGGATGCTCACCAGGTACAAATGTAAGGTCTCCCACTGTGGTGTTGAAGGTTCCTGTGGCGAGTGCATCCCTCACTAGTTGTCTGTTGAGACCCACTTGCTCTATCGCTTGGAAAAGAGCTTCAAGACCAGAGTAGAACAGTGCTGATGCGGGGAATGGATAGAAACCAAAGGTATCATTATGGAAATCAGCCCAAGCCGCTAGGCTAGGCGTATCGTAGGCTGTAGCAGGGTAACCGTCATAAAAGTTGATTCCCGTCATTTGTGCTGGAGTAAATGCGGAGTACACTATGAATGGAACTTCGACACCGGGACCTAAGAACATCACATCTGGACTATAGCCTTGGGCTATGCATGAGCCCAGAAGGAACATACCATCTGCGGGATAGCTCGATGCAATCATTACATCGCAATCCCAGTACTTTAGGTCATTGATCAGTGGTGTGAAGTCTGAAACACCGATTGGATAGCTCTGATACACTGTGATATTAAATCCTCTGGTGTATAAAGAGCTGTACATTGATCCTCCATACTCGACGCCATGTTGGTCAGCGATGAAAATTATTCCTATTGAATCCAGAGAGGTAATATTTGCATCTACGTGAGCAAGATAGTCTGCCACTTGTGCACCAACGTGATAGGGTTGACCAAGTGTTAAGAAGATGTAGTTCCATTCACCACTTGCAATTCGAGCTGAAGCTTCATTCGATCCGACTGTTAAGGCAACTACTGGATAACCATATTGCTGATACAATGGGAACGATGCGAAATTCAGTGCGGTTCCCCAAGGGGGAAAGATGAAATCTTTTTGATCTACTGTGATGAAGCGTTCAGTTTGAGTAAGCAAATTCTCAATGCTGCCCTCATCATCCACTATTTCCAGTTCGATAGGTAGCCGTTCGCCGTATTCCGGTATGTAGAGTCCGCCCAGATCGTTGTAAGTATCGACAATCAAGTTGTAGTAAGGAATTAGATGGAGTTCTGCTCCACCACCGTAAGGTCCTGTAAGTGAGAGAGCACACCCGATCGTGACGCTTTCTTTAGGTGGTAAGGGTTGTGGAGCAAGAATAAAGAAGTAGTAGTAGGCGCCGCCACCAGCAGCAGCAACTATGATTACAATAGCAACTATTCCAATAATTTGATTTCGAGAGAGAGCCATTTGTTTCCCTCAATAGCCACTTTCGCCTGTATGATTTATATAAGACTTTGGGTCAATTTTGATTGGTCAAAGAGGGATTTTCTTGAAAATTATGAGACTACATGAATATAAGGAACCTCTCAAGCTTGAGGATGTTGAGGTACCAAAGATAGGACCAAAGGATGCCTTAATCAAAATTCAAGCTTGTGGAGTTTGCCATACGGACGTCCATCTCTCACATGGAAACTTAACGACCGAGAAGTTTGGAGGAACACGTCCTTGGACTTTAGGTCATGAAGTTGCTGGGAAAGTACAAGAAATCGGGTCTGAAGTTACAGCGTTCAAAGTGGGTGATCCAGTATTAATTGATGCATGGACAGCATACGCATGCGGTGAATGTTTGATGTGCAGAACTGGAAATGAAAACTCATGTAAACTTAATGGTCCGATTGGATTTTCGAGGGATGGAGGTTATGCAGAATACATAGCAGTTCCGGAGCGGGCGCTTATTCATATTGGGAATTTAAAGCCAGAAGATGTTGCGACGCTCTCTTGCTGTGGAGTGACATCATATAGAGGATTGAGAAAAGCGAAGGTTACACCAAGTGATACTGTCGTTGCTTATGGAGCAGGAGGCACAGGTTCATTTGCTATCCAAATAGCCAAAGCCATGGGAGCAACCGTCATAGCCATAGACCTAATCGAAGAAAAATTGGAGATGGCAAAGAGGTTAGGAGCCCATTATGTTGTTGATGGCAATAAGGATCCTGTCAAAGAAGTTATGAAAATAACAGGTGATAACGGTGCAAACGTGGTCATAGATTTTGTTGGCTTTGAACAAACGTATGATAATGGACTAAAGATGCTGACAAACCTTGGACGACTTGTCGTAGTTGGTGTTGGACCGGGCCCCTTGAAAATCGTACCTGATGATGCGGTAAATTATGAGTTTACCATAATGGGCGTAAAGGTTGGAACCCACAAAGAACTTGTTGATCTGGTTAACTTAGCGAAGAAAGGCATAATCAAATCGATTACCACAAAGACCTTCAAACTCGAAGAAGCCAACGAAGCCCTTGAACAACTGGCGCAAGGAAAAATATTGGGCAGATCCGTCCTAAAGCCCTAAGTGAGGTGTAGGAAAATGAAATCGTTGGTTGTTGTACCAAACCGATGCGTTGGGTGTATGCGCTGTGAACTTTATTGTAGCTTCAAATTTTATCAAACGCATAATCCAGCGAGAGCCCGGATTCATGTTATTCGGAGTGAACCATACATCGATACACCTATCGTCTGTTGGCATTGTGGGTTGTGTATTGACTCATGTCCACAGGACGCGATAAGTAGAAACAAGAAGACTGGTGCGGTAGAGATCGATGCCGAGAAATGCACAACATGTGGCATTTGCATATCTACCTGTCCGATAGGAATGATAAAGACCGATCCCGTTACGAAGGTTGCCATTAAGTGTGACCTCTGTGGGGGAGACCCTGAATGCGTAAAGCGGTGTCCAGAAAAAGCTCTGTTATTCATTGACGCTGACAAAGCAGCCTACTACAAACAAAGAGCATTTGCCAAACTTTACGAGAATTCAGCTCAGGACCCGACCCTTGCACAAAAATGAGGTGAGAATCATGAACAAATTATTCGGTTATGCCGGTAAGGTCTTGCGTGTCGACTTGACCAAAAAGAAGATTGTGACTGAAAAATTAAGGGAAGACATCATTGACAAATACATTGGATGCACGGGTTATGCTGCAAGAGTTCTTTGGGAAGAGCTTAAACCAGGCATCGATCCACTAGGCCCTGAAAATAAACTGATTTTTGCGACGGGTCCACTTACAGGGACGCTTTGTCCAGGTTCAGGTAGTTACGAAATTTGTACCAAGTCGCCATTAACGGGAGGCTGGGCAGAATCACGTGCTGGAGGTTACTTTGGTCCTAAACTAAAATTTGCTGGATTTGACTTTGTCATCGTGGAAGGAAAAGCAGAGGAACCCGTATATTTATGGATTCACGACGGAGAAGCTGAAATCAGAGATGCAAAACACCTGTGGGGCAAACCTGTCCATGACACAACAGATGCTATCTTAGAAATGATTGATGATCCTGAAGCGTCTGTGGCGTGCATCGGACCCGCAGGTGAAAAGCTTGTAAGATTTGCTGCTGTGATGAACGATAGGGACAATGCCGCAGCTAGATGTGGACCCGGTGCCGTTATGGGTTCGAAGAATCTCAAAGCTATAGCAGTGAATGGTATTCAAGAGATTTCTATAGCCCAGCCTGAGGAATTTGGTAAAGCCATAACAGATGCTGAAGAAGCGCTCAATAGGAATATGCCTAATAAGCATTTGATTATTCCTCTTGGAACGATTGGATTAGTTAATGTGTACAACAGCCAAGGCGCTTTACCAACGAAGCATGGCTATACCAGTTATTTTGAAACCGCTCATAAGATCTCTGGGGAAGCATTAGCACAAACGTTCTTACTGAAAAGACGCGGTTGCTATAGTTGCCCAATGGCATGCGATCGATATTCAGAAGTGAAAGCTGGTCCCTGGGCAACACCACCTCATCAAGGCCCGGAATATGAAACCGCAGCCATGCTTGGTTCATGGTGCTCACATGATAATCTTGAGGCAATTGTAAAAGCGAATTATC
>JBHLQC010000130.1:0-4641 GCA_048885185.1 Candidatus Odinarchaeota archaeon
TGTGCATGTAGGTGGCTTCGTAACCGCCGTTTGCTAGACCAACCAGAAAGAAGAACCCGGAGGTGATGATAACTACGGTTTGAACGGGGGCCATGAGAATCGCTGCTAAAATGGCAATGGAGTACAGAAGGGTTAGTATAGGGAATGTTCGTTTCATCGATAACCGGTCGCCTAGATAGCCGAAGATGAGGGCTCCAATGAACCACCCTACCGAGAATATTGTGAAGACAATACCCACCGTGATGAGATCGAAGCCAATCCCTTCTTGGAGGAAGGTTTGAAGGATGGGAACGATGGCAATACCCAAACCTGAGATGATTTGAAACAACAGACAAATCTGGACGTTTCTTTGTGAGAAGACAGCCTTGTATGTTGATAAAGGCACAGCTTTGAAATCGTCAGGCAGAGGATTTTCTTTGATAATGAGGGTTAGGAACGTAAAGGCACTGAGCAGAAGTCCTGGAATTAGGAAGACCAGACTCCATTGGTCGGCGTTTGACAGTAATCCAAACGCAATCGCTGCTACACCTAGTCCGAGACCACGAAAGCCCCAAGATACACCTTGCATGCTCCCTCGTCGACGGGGTGGTGTCACATCCACAGCCATCGCATCAATCACAGCATCACTCATGGCTGCACCGGTTGAAGCCAAGAGCCCAACACCCACAAGTAGGAAACTAAATCCCAACGCTGCGCCGACAAAAGGAATCGTTAACCAGCCGATTAGTCCGAATGCGGCAGCGATGAAGATGTATGGTTTTCGACGTCCCCAACTTCTGAGGGGCACGTTGTCCGAGAGAATTCCAAAGATGATCTTAAGATACCAGGGGAGCATTATCACGGCTTGCCAGACAATGCTCGAGAACACGTCTAGACCAAGAAATCGCAAGTACGCTGGGAGAAACACTAATGCGCCGAAGGCGACTCCTTGAGTCATGTAGAAGAATCCAATCCACCACAGATTTTGGTCTCGCCAAACGGCTTCGTAATCTGGTTCTTTGAGAATCATAGTCTCATAGTTCAGGGTAAGGTGCTTAAATAGATAAAAGGAAAGTTGAAAATTCTTTGATAAAAAATTAGGAGAAAAAAGAGGGCGGTGGGGGCTGTGTCGCCCCCGTGGTGTTTTTTGGGATTATGTGCGACGTAATCGACGTAGGACGTTGCGTCTGAACACAAGGTACCCAACTAGTATTCCTATCACAAGCATCAGAATGGCGATGCCAACGATAATTGCGATACCAGTCATAGAACCAAGTGTAATCACTTCTCTAATGGAGAAATCTACAGTACTGCTGGCTTGGATGATGAATGTCACCCTTCCAGTAGTTTTCGCAGTAAAGGTTCCTGTGTACGTCATGCTGAAAGGCATACTAAGGCTAACGGCGATATAGAGCTGAAACATTGAACTAATGACGAATGGGAAGTGTCCTAAAGTGTTAAAGAAAGTGCCAAAGGCAATATCTCCATCGGGTCGTAGGTGCATGGTGAGTACATAGTCATTACCTGCGACAACGTTGAACGTGAAGGCGTTCATGTCTTCAGGTGATTCAGAAGTAACAGATGCAACCGATCCTAGTCCATAGGCCATAGGTGGCTTGATGGTTAAGGAGACATTTCCTTCAGTCATATCGCCTCCAATCATGCCGGGTCCTTGCACCCAGAGGTAGTTGATGGTGTCTCGAACGGACACGTAAGTTAGAGAAGCTGTGTCATTGGTGTTCTGTGAGATTCCTGATCCTGTTGCTGGATCAGCATAAGCGAGTGGATTCAATAAGCCCGTCCACTGCCAATCTGCATATGGCATAGGTTGTGAAACATCTTCAATGCGGATTGTCCCGCTTGAAGTATACTCACTTGCTATGGCAGTTGTTTCATAGATCACCCCACTGGCTTGTGGCAACGCAAAGAAGTGGTAGTAAGGACCGAATGTGGAATTGAAGTCGAAGGTGAGTCCCAAAGGTGTCAACTCAGGAAATGGAAAGATGTCGAAATGGGCAGTAACGGTGAAGTTTTGACTATATGGACCAGCACCGTAAGGTGTAGCTTGAACGCGAAGGAAGAAGGTGTTAAACCAGCTTGATGGTCCAAGACCAAACGGTGGGATCGCGCTAATGATTGATCCATTGTCATATGTGGTCAAAGTTGCATCGGTAACCCATTGTTCGAAGTACATACTTCCCAAGACCCCAAGCATGGGATTTCCTCCACCTTGAGCTGTTGTCCAACCACGTTCCAAGTTTTCTGTATCAATCCATGAGGTGCTCGGATCTTCATAGGATCTTAGCCAGGGGCCGGTATAGCCTCCCATCCAAGCGTCATAGGTTGATACTGTCCAGTTGAAACCTTGAGGGTTGGAGAAGGATGCATTGAAGTAATGCCCTTCGGGGATAGTGACGGCAACGTATTGTTCGTACACATTGGGGGTCATATTGAATTGAAGTTCAAGACCAATGTTTGGCACAATGACTTGAGATTGTACTGTAGCGACGTTGATGGTGAAGTTCGCAACAGAGTTGTTGAGGAATGTGAAATCATCGCTTTTACCGAGTAGATAGTAATCCCCACCTCTGAGCACTTCCTGGTTGATGAAGGGTCCAACAATGCTATTGTTGGTGTTAGCTCCTGCTGGAATGTTAAATCCTGGTGCCCAGGATTGATAGGGGAGGTACTGACCATATTCAAGATCCATTAGATACAATCCTAAAGGTTGGAAAAAGCCATCGCCTAACCAACCAGCGGTTGTCTCCCAATTCAATCCTGCATACGCTGTAAGGTTATAGAATCCGTCAACTGGGAGGTTAATACGGAGACCTTGCCAGGTTAGATCCTCTGTCCATTCAAGCGTTGAATTTTGTCCCATAGGCAATGCATTAGGTATCGCAGAGAATGGTAGGAGCTGAGTAACTGTGAGGTTTCCAAGAACCAAGTCGCCAGGAGCCGGAATATCTATACTGACGTCAATTCGGAAGAATCCAGGACGAACACAAATAGCATCATTCTCATCATATACTGTGGCGTTTTCAGGAACATTGTTCCAAGATGCGCTATCAAAGCTCTGGAGGGATTCGAGGTAACCCCCGATCTGGGGCCACCACCAATCCATACTCTGATAGTAATCAACGTCAAGATCCAGATTGGGTGATGCTTCGTCCACAAAGAAGGACAAATTAAGCAGATAAATCCCAGGATCAAGGATAGAAACTTCCAAAATCTCTGCTTCGTCTGTGTCGTTGAGTGTAAATGGGGTAACGCTATTCACTGGGGCTTGGATTCCTTGAACAACAGGTTCGGTGCCCGCCTCCGCCTGTAGAGGTGAAATTGGACGTGGGATGCCAAACTGAAACACTAGTAGACTGATCACTAAAATTGAAATTTTTAAAGTAGTCCGATTCATTTTTTCAAACTCAGTTTGAATTATTTTTTAAAGCAGTAATTTGAACGATTCCCGCTGGAACTACCGAATCGTTGACTGCCTAAAGCGAATAGACCGAAAATGGTTTAAAAACTCTATTGGTCTTCGTAATCTCATTACGTACTGATTAAGCTTCTATGAATGCGTAATTTTGCTTCTTATTTATAATAAACCTAGAAAATGTGGCGAGCTAACTTCAATGAAGGGCTAGCAGGGATTTGAGATATTGTGTATGTTTCAGGTGATTTTTGCACCACATTTGGGACAGAAATTACCCTGATACATGAATAATGGATACTCCGCACCACACTTGGGACAGTTCGCGATAAGCTTCCCACCGCAGTTCGTACAGGCTTCACTAATCGCCACAGTGGCCTTACAATGCGGGCATTGTACCTGAGGCATCGATGGCATTCCACCAGGCATCATCACAGGACCCGTTGTAGACGCTGTCGGTGCAGGGGCGCTCGATGGTCCCGTTTTCACCGGAGCCGCACAATGAGGACAATGCGTTTTACCTGAGGGCACATGCGCCCCACAGAATGGACATTTATTCTTTGTCTTAGCCGCTTCAATTTGCGCTTCAACGACCGCGAACATCTGGGGTTTCTTGCTTTCAAACTCGATATCTTCGCCACTACTCAGTGTGATGACCAGTTTATTTTTGGGGCTGTCGATGTTATCAATGGTCATCAAGGGAATCGCTAAGGATTCAGCTGCTCCGCCTTGCCCACGGGCGATCATCTGGTCACTTTGCAGGGAATCAATGACAATGGCAGTAGCTGTGGCTTGAGTGGCGTGTCGGATCCCTCGACCGACTGACCTACCGACAATTCCGCCATGGCGACGGGCTGCGTCAGCGGCTACTGATCCTGCGACACCTACCGCAAAGGCTTTTGCAAAACCACCGAATAATCCTCCTTTTGACTTCTCTTGTTTGTACCAGACCACCCGTACATCTGATACGACGAGCCGTCCTTTCTTGCCTTCGAATTTTACCTCTTCAATCGTTGTGGCTACTTCTTCAAATCCGAGGGGCACGAGCTGACCGTTCTGGACTGTCACATTCAGAAAATCTGTCATAGATTAATCTCAGCGATTTCCTGTCAATAATCTTTCTACACCCAGAAAACTTGCGTGAGAGTTTCAAGGATTTATTGATTCCAAACCCATTCGGGAATATCGACGTTTTGACAGGATAGAAAACTTACCCAAATTCATCTGATACT
>JBHLQC010000131.1:0-4568 GCA_048885185.1 Candidatus Odinarchaeota archaeon
CCCGAAGAATTTACCTTCCGCTACCCTCACGAGCTTAGCGGTGGACAACGTCAGCGTGTTGCTATTGCCCGTGCAATTGTCGTGAATCCCGCATTCATTGTCGCTGACGAACCTGTGTCCATGCTCGATGTATCAATTCGGTCAGAAATCCTTAACCTATTGGAAAACATTCGCCGGGAATTCCACATTGCTTATATCTACGTCACCCATGACCTCTCTGTGGCAAGCTACATCGGTGATAAAATCGCCATCATGTATTTAGGTAAAATCATGGAAAAGGGCACCATTAAAGAAGTTATTCATAACGCGGTTCATCCTTACAGCCAAGCCCTCATTTCCGCTGTTCCCTCCCCTGACCCAACTGTTGACCGCAAACGTAAGATTTTACCTGGTGAACCCGGAAGCCCAATTAATACTCCACCAGGTTGTTTATTTGCTCCTCGCTGTGAATACGCTCAAGATAAGTGCCGAATAGACGAACCACCTTTGGAAGAGGTTAGCCCTGGCCACTGGGTATCTTGTTGGTTCCCACGAGAACCTTTGGAAATCAGTTACGACTTGGCTCATGAACTAAAGGCAAAGGCTAAAACCTAACATCCCCATTCCTTCACTGGTTGTGAAGTCACTTTGGGAGACGATCCAATCCTCAAACAATTAGAGTACATTCTAAACTTGTTAAATAAAATTTTAGACAAAATGGACGACATTGGCCGACCAAAAGGCTCCAATGTCCTTTGGCGAGTTTTCTTTCCCTATGGCGAGTTCGCCCGCCAAGGTCAAACCACAAAAGAAGCTGCAGCCATGATGGTTGATGTTCATCATCGAATAGAGGATATGATTAGCACACTCACAAAACGCTATCACCCCTTTTTAGAACAAATTCGTGAACTCAACTATCTTGATCTAGAAGACATGAGCGAAAAGTTAATCGAACTTCCAGCACGCTACCAATACCTGGGTCCTCAAGTTGACGAATTACGTTACAAGGTTGAACAAGTAATCAAAGAATACAAGGCAAAAACCTAGGTTAGCTTCTGTAAATGAGTGTCCTTTCGGTCAATTTTTCATAATTGAAACTCATTTGGTTTAACAGCTCGGTATCAAGCATTAGCATATCATTCAAGTTTCAAAGGTTTCGCAAACGCTTGCATATCCAAAAAACCATGTCCTGATACGTTGAATGCAATTACAGCGTCTTCACCCTTCTTCTTATATTCAAGAGCTTTGTCAATCGCCGCTGCAACACCATACGAAGATTCTGGTGCTGGAATAAATCCTTCAGCCTGGATGAACCGTCGGGCCTGAGAATAGACATGCACCTCATCAACAGGGTACGCAATGGCATCCAGCATTCCGAGCTTCCGGACAGCGCTCATTATTGGAGCCGCAGCGGAATACCGGATCCCTTCTGCCCAGATTTCCGGCATTTCTACATCATGTCCGAGTGAATACATCTTCAGCAACGGTGTCAGTCCTGCATGGTCCCCATGATCGTAGATGTATTTTCCTTCCACGAGATTGGGTGAAGCCTCACTTTGAGCTGCCAGGAAATTACATTCACGTTTTCCTTTGAGAACTTCGCCGATGAAAGGCAGGCTAAATCCACCAAAATTACTGCCACCACCAAAACAGCCAATAAGTAGGCTTGGGGTATCTTCCGCTAGTTTGAATTGTTCTATAGTTTCGAGACCAATGACTGTTTGATGGAGTAACACGTGACTGAGAACACTGCCCAAACAATAGATGCTTCCATCTCTGTTCAAAGCATCTTCAATTCCTTCACTAATAGCAATACCGAGACTGCCCAAATGTTGTGGATTCTCTTTCAGGAGTTTATTACCAAATTTGGTTTCTTTGCTAGGGGACGCAAAAACATCTGAACCGTAAAGTTGCATGAGCGTTCGTCGACCCGGTTTCCAGCGAAAAGCCGCCCGTACCCAAAAAACCCGGCATTTTAACCCATTAAGTGAAGCAGCGTAAGAAAGGGCTGAACCCCACTGACCAGCCCCGGTCTCTGTTGTAACTTCTGAAAACCCCTCCTTGGCAGCATAATAGGTCTGAGCCAATGCTGTGTTAACCTTATGCGAACCCGTAGGAGAAAGATCCTCTCGCTTGTAATACAGACGAATGGTATCAGGTAATTTCAGTGCTTTTTCTAAACGCAATGCCCGCATAAGTGGGCGAGGACGACCCGCTTGAATAAACAACTCCCTAATCCCTTGGGGAATATCAATCCAGCGTTCCGTAGAATTCTCTTGTCCGAGTACAGTTTTTAACAGGAACTTCGGTAGCATTTCCAACCGTGAAGGTCCTTCCTCTGGATCCTTGGGAGGTGGTAAAGGCTCAGGTAGGTCAGCAGCAAGATTATACCATCGTCGTGGTAGCTCATCAACAGGTAAATTAAACTGGTTCATAATTTTGGGCATGACTAACGCCTTCATATTGAAATCAAATTTCTTCTCCCCTACTGCAACCATTCACTAAAAAGGACTTTCGCCTTGAACGAAAAATGCTGTTCAACACCTCTTCTCCGATAGCCAACCTCTCAAAATCTTAATGATATCAAAAACTTCAGTACCTGCCTAGAATTCTACACGAAGCACTTAAAGGTAAATGTGCAAGTGGTAGATTAGGAACCCCGAGGGTGAAATTTGAATGGAAGAACTCGCCGAAGTCGTCTATAAAGTCATAGTTGTGGGCGATGCAGGAGTTGGAAAGACTTCTCTTGCACGCCGATACACTACTGGTCAATTCGATGAAAGCTACCTCTTTACACTGGGTGTAGACTTTTTCACAAAACAAATCACACTGAAAGATAAATTCAATATCAAACTTGTCATCTATGATACCGGAGGGCAAGAGCGCTTTGACTTCATCCGCGGACTCTATTTCGAGGGTGCAGCTGGGGCTGTCATTGCCTATGATATCACAGACAGACAATCATTTGAAAGGATTGATCATTGGATCCAACAAGTCTATCAACGCTGTGAGGGGATACCCCTTCTTCTTGTGGCTTGTAAAACAGATTTGGAAGATGAACGAGTAGTTACCAAGGAAGAGGGTGATAAACGATCAAAAGCGGAAAATATGATTTTCCTTGAAAGCAGTGCCAAGGACGATATTCACGTAAGTGATGTATTCACTTCACTTGCTGAGAAAATCTGGGAATCTTTCGAAAAGTCCGGAAAACCCTGGGACAAAATTTAGTTAACCCTCACAAATTCATTTTTTCGAAATTGTTCCATCAACTTTCTTAATGAGGGATTCTGCAATAGGTCGATTTAGAACAAGTCTATCCATATTGCGATAGGCGGCTTCATCTGGTTGAAATTGTGAACCACATTCAGTACAAAGAAGGGTAACAACGGGTTCACTAGTTGTGTGCTGACAGGTCATACATGAATAGAAAAGTTCCATGGGTTTCTTTGAAGCACTACTCTCCGCCTCATCTGAGTCATGTGAAGCAGGAAATCGAACGACATCCAAGGCGGTTACGCTGCACTTGGGACAGGCAAGGCGACTAACGACTTTAAATCCAAGACAAATCGGACAATGGGTTACGCCCACTACCGGCTCGCTCGTGAAAATCCCTGCAAGAGTCAGTTTCTCAAGAAAGAGTCGGGTATCATAGCTATCGAGCCCAGTCAAATGATCTGCTGCCGGATATGTTGTGCCAATTTCAAAGTTGAATTGAGGATCAAAGAAATTTATTTTTAACTCAATCATTTCTTTCAGAAAATCAGTTGTCTTTTTCGACGTAAGAAAATCAGCAACTGGTGAACTTTGAATTTCTACAATGAGATCACGATGAAGATTCTTCCAGTCTTCGGCTTTCGGGTTGTCACCCAGTCTACTTGTGTGCAATGTTTTTTTCATGGGCTCTCTGAGAGGACCGATGGGCTCGTCAGGTCCGAGAAGAAGCGCAACAATCCAGGGTGGAAAGACATACGTTGCCCACGTTCGGTTACTGACATGGACACCGCGGAAACCTTCACGGAATAAGTTGTGAGTTGCGAAAATTGCGAGTACTTCCTGATGGGTAACCTCACCGATACTGTCACTTCGGTAGACATGCTGTGGTCCAATTTTAGGGTCCATACGGAAGACTGCGAATCCTTTTATCACGGTCAGTATTCCCCTGTACCGTAAACTCCTTTCCTAGACACTTGTACAAATTCTAATAAAGAGTCTTTCGTCCCAAGATTCTCCAAGGAAAGAATTCCGTTTTTTCAGTAATTCAAATATTTTCACTTAATGCTGTACACTTAAATCACTCACCCATATTGCTTACTACCAAGTTGACCTGAAAGGGGACTCCATTATGTCGTTGTTTCACACACCACTAGCGGGTACTGATGATCTCTTTGCACCAAATTACCAGCAGAATATCTATCGCGTATTGCCTACTGCCTTACGGTGCATGGGAGTAAATATTGCACGAGACGACCTTTTCAACCAATCCAATGTGATGAAACATCTCAAACAGAACAAAGCCTTAGATGCAGAAAGAGTCGTCGTATGTATCGTAGACAGTCTAGGCTCTCAGAATGTTGTCGGAACAAAACTTG
>JBHLQC010000132.1:0-4556 GCA_048885185.1 Candidatus Odinarchaeota archaeon
ACTGGACGTTTAGTAGTGACTGGCATAGGTTCTTCTGATACCGCAGAAGGATCACCTGCTGTTGTTTCACCGACAGTTAGAGTACCTCCACAGTAGGTACAAAACTTGGCTCCCCTTTTTGCTTCTATACCACAAGATGAGCAAACGAGAGGCCCAACTGCTTCAGAGGTTTCTTCCACTGGTGTTGGGCGGGCTGGTGATGCATCAGGAAGAGTTTGTCCACAATTAATACAGTAATTTGAAGTCGGAGGATTGTTGGCGTATCCACAGTTAGGACACGCTCCCGGAGTAACCCCCTCAACTGGGCTAGGAGCCACTTCTTCTATACTTGATCCACAACCTGTACAGAATTTTTCAGAACCCCTCAGGACTTTTCCACAATTACCACACTTCCTTTGAGTTTGACCAGAAGGCGTAACTTGCCTTGCCTGAACTTGGGAAGAGGATACTGGGGTTCCACACATTCTACAGAATTGAGCACCCTTCCTCAGGGTTGCTCCACATTTACGACAAGCTGGACTCATGGGAATTCTCTCCAATTGTTACTTGTTTGTTGAGTGCTAACAAATGCACCCTTTAATATTTCTGCACAAAGGGAGAGTTCCTATATTAGCTTTAAAATCTTCATGAACTCGGAAAAAACAAGTAATGAAAGTGAAGCTGCATGTTACTTGGAAGCTTTCTTCTTCTTCTTTTTAGATTTTGGTTTCACTTCATCAACGTCTGCGGTCGCGGTTGTGATTCGGAAAATATCTATGAGTTCTCCGACATCAGCATCTGCGGTAGCTTCCCGTAGACCAAGTGAGCTATCATCGCTTTTCTTCAAAAACTCGGTTGCTAGTACTCGTCCATCTTCCACGAGTATTCGAGGCGTATATTCACCACCAAAAAAAGGTCCATCAGGAATAGTTCGAGTTCGTTCAAGTTGGCAAGTTGTCTGAGATTTTCCTAGAAACGTGACGGTTCGATCAACGGATGTAAAGACTTCTTGTCCGATGATTACAAGTTCGCGACTGTAACCCGGAGGTGGTGATGTGTTGGCTACGCGACCAACGATGTCATCTTGGGCTGGGACATGAACGGTGCTAGACACGGCACCTCGCTGTGGCCATTGTTGTTCAGCACCGTTATATTCTGTTCCAAGCTGACTCGATGGCTCAGGAATTGTTACTGGTTTGGGTTTCGGTGCTGTAGGCTTGGACTTGGGTGTAATCTTCGGTGGAGGCGGTGGAGGTTCATCAGCCGTTATCTCGATGGTTTTGTCCGGAAGATCGACTTGTACTGCGACTTCGGGTTTGGGGGTAGGAGTCTTTGGTTTTTCACCAAGTAAGGCGAGAAAAGCGTCCGGTTCTTCTCCTCCATCAATAGACATGACTTTGTAGACAAGTCCACGTTGACTGCGGACTGCTTGCCCTTGACGTGCCGCAATGAACTTCTTGCGGACACCCGCTTCGGCTCCTTTCCAAAGCCAAATCTTCCGATCGTCGTCATTTACTATGATTAGGACTCGGTCAGGACCAAGCTCTGTTTTGAGTTCCCCAGGAATTGATAGTTCCATGAGTTCTCCAGTTTCAACGACATCATATATTTGGAGGCGCACGGACAGTACCCTCACCTTCTTACAGTCTCAATGGCTACAATAACTTTTAAAGATGGTGCAGATTCAGAGAGCCTGAAAACACCAATTGCGGATTATTTAGGTGAAATTAAGATTTCCCCATTGTCGATTTAATGAAATCTATCCTAATAACATAGAAAGATTTTCTAAAAGAAGGCCAAAGGCTAGGTTTTTGTAGGTTTAGAGAACACACCGTCACTCAAAGGATGATGACAAGCAATGTTCCATACCAAGTTTCGTGACATAATCATTGACGAATTATCCGGCGCAATTGCCAAGGACTATGTTGCCGAAATCACACGATTTCACCGAATCCAAGCATCACCAGGATTTCATGACGCCATCTATTATGTCAAGCAGGTCATCGATCAGTTCCCCGGTATTTCCACACAAGTTGAAACCTATCCAGCGGATGGAAAAACCCAAACCTGGGAATGGACAGCCCCCATGGGATGGCGCATTGCTGACGGAGAGCTTCGGCTTGTCAACCCAAAACCGGAAATCCTAGCTCGATTTAGCGAAACTCCAGTAAGTGTCGTTGCCCATAGCCAAAAAGCTGACGTCACCGCACCACTTGTCTACGTCGAAGACGGAACTCGGGAGAAGGATTATCGCAAAGTGTATGTGAAAGGAAAAATCGTTCTAGCAACAGGACGCCCATCACTCGTACATAAAGAAGCCGTGTATAAACATGGAGCATTAGGCCACATCTATTACCCACCCCTTGAAAAGCGCACGAAACATCCGACGCTCGTATCCTACCAAGGGATTTGGCCCAATGCCAAAGAGAAAGACAAAGTCGGTTTTGCATTTTCTGTATCCGGTAAAGTTGGCACTCGCCTTCGCCGACTTGTTGAAACTGAACACGAAGTCCTCGTCCATGCAAAGGTAGATGCAGAACTCTTCAAAGGCGAGCAACGCGTGCTGACCGCCGTCATTGAAGGAAGTGAATTTCCAACCGAAGAAGTGGCTCTCATTGCTCATCTCTGCCATCCACGTCCAAGCGCAAACGACAACGCGAGTGGCAGCGCATTACTCATGGAATTGGCTCGAACAATTACCTCACTTATCCAAGATGGAAAACTTCCCCAACCACTCAGAACGATTCGCTTCCTCTGGGTTCCAGAATACTATGGCACTGTCGCTTATCTCAATGCTCACCCTGAATTTGCCCATCGAACGCTCAGTGCAATCAATTGCGATATGGTTGGAGAGAATCCGAGTCTCTGTGGTGGAACACTCACCCTGCTCCGTACTCCCGATTCCTTGCCAAGTTTCATCAATGATCTTCTTGAATATCATTTAGACGCCGCTGGAAACGAACCCCGATTGCTAGCCCCTGATGGAGGCACCCAGCCATTCCATTACGAAATAAAAGGTTTTGGTGGTGGGAGCGATCATGTCATGTTTGTCGATTCCACTGTTGGTGTCCCATGTCCTATGCTTAACCATTGGCCTGACTCGTTTTATCATAGCAGCCTTGATACTGTGGACAAATGTGATGCAACCCAACTAAAACGAGTTGGATATGCTGTCCTCGTAACACTCCTAACCCAAGCATATGCAGAATCCGATGACGCCATGTTCATAGCTACACAAGTGCATGCAAATGCACACACCCGAATTACCCAAACCACTCAACGCTACGTCCATGACGCTATTGAAGCGATTTCGAAAACCGATCAAGGAGCCCAACTTGCCCGTACCCTACGGAAAGCCATGGAAAGCATCCGCCAAATTACCCGAAGAGAAAGCTCTGCTTTGCAAAGTGTACGAGTTCTTAGTCCCCACGATTCTGAACTCGCTCAATTCATCGACACCATGGTCGACGACCTCGCCCAAGAACGCCAAGAGGAAATACGGAAACTCCGACAAGTCGAAGACCTCCTCTCACGATCCATTGGATATGCACCGCTAAAGCGTCTTGTCCTCCGCAAAAATGAACGCGAAGCCAAAACACTCCTTCCACGTCGAAAATTCCAAGGACCCCTCCATCTCACTGATCTCATGCGACGGACCACTCCAGAAGATACTGAATGGATCAGATCACACCAAGAAGCATGGGCACCCAACAAACCAAGCATTGGAGAAGTGCTTACCGAATTAGCCAATTTCATGGATGGACACCGCACACTCTATGAAATATTAACTGCCCTTGAAGCAGAATTTGGGGACACTGCGAACATCAACACAGTTGGCAGGTTAGTTAACATCCTCAAAAGCTTCAACCTTATTGATATCCAGAAAGTTAAGAATGCAAAATGAGTAGATAATATTATGAGTCACGACCATGTGCTCCAATTGCAGGACCGACTCGAATCCTCAGTCAATCAATTTGAAACTGAATTCACAGAAATTCAAAACCTTACAAACTCCGACCAACTAAAGTCAATGATTGATGCAGTCGGAAACCTTAGGACTGTGTTGTCCGAAATTAAGAATTATTTTATTGAAGTCCGAAACCAGCTCTCAAAGGTCCATGGCATTCCTCCCGTAAAAGAACTGGCACAATTTGTGATTGGCGCCTCGACTGAGGCCATCAGCTCTCTTCGCGAAACAGAACACCTTTTTGAAGAATTAAAAGCGAAACTCAAAAGTAAACGAAAAACCCCAATTGCCCCCGAAGAAATTAACTACATCGAGTTTAGTGCAAAAGAAGCAATTCGAAAATCACAATATATCATTAAAAAAATCGGGGAACATGCCGAAGAATTACCCGACCAGATCTAATACCAAGAAAATGGGTTAAACGGAGCATCAAAATTGAATCGTTGGCATCTGATAAGTATCATCAGCATTCTCCTCTCAGTCCTCTTGATCGTTCTGTGGTTTATTATCCCTGGCTTTCCCCTGCTCATCTTCTTGTTTTTCCCACCACTTGTCTGCTGGGGCCTACAGGACCGTGAAGAACCATCCCCACATACGGAACACCCCATAC
>JBHLQC010000133.1:0-4528 GCA_048885185.1 Candidatus Odinarchaeota archaeon
AACCCTTGGTTGCAATGGCAGTGCCGCTGATGAGTCCTCCACCTCCAACAGGGCCAAAGATTGCATCGAGTCGTCCCGTCTCTTTGATTAATTCAAGGGCAGCGGTTCCAGCTCCAGCAATGATGCGAGGATCATCGTAGGGGTGGATGAGGACGTATTTGTGTTTCTTCATGAGTTTTTGAACTTCACGGGCTCTAGCATCAACCTCAGGTTTGCATAGAATGATTTTTGCGTCGTAGCCTCTGGTGGCTGCAATCTTTACTTGCGTAGAATTTTCTGGCATGACAATTGTAGCTGAAACTCCGAGTAGCTGGCTTGCGAGGGCCACGGCTTGTGCATGGTTTCCCGAGGAATGGGTGATGACACCACGTTTCTTTTCTTTGGGGGTTAGTTGTGAGATGGCATTGTAGGCCCCTCGGAATTTGAAAGCGCCGATGCGTTGGAAATTTTCGCATTTGAAGAAGATTTTACAGCTAGTTAGCCTGTCGGCAGTGAGTGAGGTCATGACGGGAGTCTTGATGATGACCTTCCGGATGCGATTGTAGGCGGCTTTGATGTTTCCGAGGGACACCATGGTGTAGTATTTCGTGTTTGTATGGCATAAGTATTCTTTTTCATGAGTTATGGTATGTGTGGTGGGCGGCAAAGCCTTTATAACGCTGCAAACGCTGAGAATAGCCCTCTTTGGCTATTGCTCATTGGATGGTTGGAGTATGTCAAAACGTATTGTTGTGGCAATCGGCGGTAATTCGCTCATCAAGGATAAAGCACATAAAACAGTGCCCGACCAATATGCGGCGACCGAAGAAACCGTGCCGCATATTGTTGATCTTGTTGAGCAGGGTTGGGATGTAGCAATCACACATGGTAATGGACCCCAAGTCGGTTTCATTCTACGTCGGTCTGAACTTTCCCGGCATGAACTTCATGAAGTGCCCCTTGACTTCTGTGGTGCGGATTCTCAAGGAGCGATTGGTTATATGCTCCAACAAACCCTATTTACTGAATTCCAGCGTCGTAAGATGGAGAAACAAGCGGTCACTGTGGTGACGCAGGTTCTTGTTGACCGTAATGATCCAGCCTTTACTCACCCGAATAAGCCCATTGGTTCGTTCATGGATCAGGAAACTGCTGAAAGCCGTACAGCTGAGGGGTGGCATATAGTTGAGGATGCGGGACGTGGGTGGCGTCGTGTGGTTCCGTCACCGATTCCTCGAAAAGTGATTGAAGCCCGTGCGGTGATTAATCTCCTAGAGGATGGTTTCGTCGTTATCACCGTGGGGGGTGGAGGCATCCCAGTCATTGAAGAAAATGGAAAATTAACCGGGGTTGCTGCGGTGATTGATAAGGATCGCGCTTCAGCCCTACTCTGTAAAGCCATTGATGCGAAGCAGTTCATTGTCTCAACTTCAGTTGATCAAGTTTACCTGAATTTTGGAAAGCCAGACCAGATTCCGATTGATAAAATGACAGTGAGTGAAGCCAAACGCTACCTCAAAGAAGGACACTTCGCGCCAGGGTCAATGGCTCCAAAAATCGAATCCGTCATTACCTTTATCGAGGAAGGTGGTGAGCTCGCCATTATAACCTCTCCTGAAAACCTGGCTCGAGGCCTTAAAGGTGAAGCAGGGACACATATCACACCTGATTAGGATGTGAAATGGGCGTTCATTATGATAAGGAAGATTGCTCATTCGGTTGAAACTTATTCGAGTGAGGAAGTTATCCAGCTCCTGGATAGTGTGCTACCTATTCTAAAAAACGAGTCACGCTTAGTCAAATTACCTGTCTCACCATTAGTGTTCGTTGGGGATACTCATGGTGACTGGGAGGCAACACAGAGCATTTTGGATCGTTTCTGGCATTCAACTGCAGTTTTTGTCTTTTTGGGTGACTACGTTGACCGTGGATCTTATCAAATTGAGAACCTGAACCTATTATATGAACTCAAGAGGCAATACCCAAAACGATTGGTTCTGTTGAGGGGGAATCATGAATCACCCACAGTCAATCGTCAGTACGGGTTTTATGATGCAGTTCAACGCACATTTAGTGAGTTGATTGAACAGTATTGGGCGACTTTTACCCATTTACCTTTAGCTGCGGTAAGCCCACGTTTGAGGATCTTTGCTGTGCATGGTGGAATTCCAGAGCAGTTGACATCCATTGATGAAATCAATGGGTTACCGGCTGAAGAGGAAATCGAACATCCAGTTACATTTCAGCTTTTATGGAATGACCCGCAAGAAGCTTTGAAGGGCTTTGCTCCGTCATTTCGTGGTGGGCGAGCTCTGAACTTTGGCCAGGATGTTACTATTGATTTTATGGCACGGAATAATTTGGATTTGATTATCCGGGCGCACGAAGTCTTTCCTCATGGTTTTCATGAATTCTTTGACGGACGAGTGTTGAGTCTCTTTTCCTGTCGTAATTATCGGGGTCCGATTGACGGAAAAGCGTTTTATGTTGATACGACAGGAAATCGAGAACTAATCCCCATTTAGATCTGATTCTGGTCGGACGGCTTTGATGGCACCATGGAGCTCTATTTGAGTGAATGGCTTTTCTAAGAAGAACACTTGTTCGAGGGCGGCTACATCTTTTCCTAAGAGGTGGGTGCCCATGAGGATGACAGCAAACCCTTGCTGTTTTAAGCTTCTGATGAAATCAATGGAGAGCGAGCGACTGAGCCAGTAGTCGAACAGAATGACATTGGGTGGTGTTTCACTGGCATCTAACGCATGGCGAAATGCGCCAGTTTCGCGAACTCCTGGACACACGATATAACCATTTTGATGTAAAATTGATTCAAGACTAGCCCGTAGAGAATCATGAGGAGAAATTACCATGATTGCTGTGGTCATTCGGATTGTTCCTCCTCAGTACTCTTTGGATTGCTTTTTTCCCGTGTGCGTTTGAATATGGGGAGTAAGACATGAAACACCGTACCGTAACGTGGATCATCGGTAACGACATTGGTTACTCGGAATTTGCCTCGGAAGTATTCGACCAAAGCAGGAACCAACAGAAGGCTTGGATTTGCTTTCTGGGGCTGTTCAGGATCCGACCGAAAGAGGAGGACCTTTTCAATATCTGGTAGCACCCATTTAGGATGAACGATATCGGTCTGCCAGTAATCAACACCGTATTCGGTTGTTTTTGTAAAAGTCACCTCGATGGTAGCAGGTCCTCCAACATCCTGTTCGATTGCTAATCGAAGTAGGGGTTTGAAGATTTGGGCGACATACTCGTTAGCCATCACTTGGCAATTGTGTTCTGGAAGAGCAAGCGATATCTGGCGTTGAGACTCTGGAATTAGCTCCTGTAATTCAGCTATAAGCTGTGGAATGACCTCACATACATCGATTCGAGTGAAGTCAGGAAGTGCTTCAGAGTCAATAAGACGAAGCAATTGAATGCTTTTCATGATGTATTCGATTTCAGCGACTTCGGATTGTATCTTTTCGAGAATTTGCTTTTGTTCTTCAACGGTTTCTTTTCCGCCACCCAGTTCGGTGAGACTCAAAATTGATTGGATGCGATTTGTTACGGTGTTGCTGAGTATTGCGAGATAGTAATCGAGACGACTTAATTGGGATGTGGATGGTGTTCGGAGACGTCTTTCACTAATTGTGAAACGTCGTAATTCACCCCGCACACGACTTATTCCATCGACGAGGGCAGCAAAGTTATCCGACACATCTTGGAGTTCTGTAAACAGAAGACCTGGTGGTTCGGTATAAGCAATCTTTCCTGGTTCACTTACAAGACTCGTTTCCTCGTCAAGACGTTCTAGCGGACGATACAGTATACGGGAAAGGTAAAAGGCGATGCCTCCTCCGGCGACTAGAATAGCACCTAGACCCATAAGCAATCCTGATCCGATTGTTTGGAGGGCGACGGTAGAATGGGGGGGAGTGAGATAGACGACTAGTACTCGTCCGGTGAGGGTAATTGCAATTGTTGCGGTGAGTATTGTGACAATGAGGAAGGAGATAATGATAAGGACACGAGAAACGATTTCGTATTTGATGGAAACGGGGCGGATGGTAGCCATATTCTCGAGGCTTTCACTGAAGATTGCGAAGACTGCGATTAAGAAGGTGAAAATGGCGAGTAATATCACCGAGTCGGCGAGTGAGCCGGTATAGTAGAAACTGGCAAAATCGGACCACACCATTGCGTATTGAAATGAGAAGAGAGTGTAACCTAAAAGCAGTAGAAGACTTGCAGTTACGAAGAGTGTCCGGCTCAGCTTGCCAATGATTTCCTTTGGGGGATTTTGATTGAAATAAAACGTCCAGGCAAAGACTGCAGTGAAAAAGCCTGCAAGTATTCGTAGCCCTAGCCCAAGGGCAGGAATAGGAGGTGGTATGTAAATTAAGACCAGCTGGTAGGTTGAATAAATACAGACAACAAAGAAACTGGTAATGAGAAAGTATCCAGTAAATTGTCGCCATGATCGGTGGCGTTGTCCCACGGAGATGAGGGCAAATCCTACAAGGAGTGCAAGGTTGGCAACGGCGAG
>JBHLQC010000134.1:0-4492 GCA_048885185.1 Candidatus Odinarchaeota archaeon
CTTCAGCTCGCACCGGAAAAGACGATAAGAGTTACCTGAAGGGAAGAATCTGGATTTTGAAGTAGGGCTATCAGAACCCGGTTGAGGTCTTTTGCAGCTTTATCACAGCGTATAGCAACAGTCCGGGCATCCACAAAATCGCTTGTTCGCCATACTAACGAAGTTGCCTCCGAAAGTATGAGTTTCGGTGACCCCCACCCCTGAATACACTCTGACATTTCGCCTACAGACAGGTAGGTGTGAATCTGACTGCCTGGACATCGTAATGCGTCTCCTAGAATGTTGTTGATATCTTGTGCAGAATGGGAGGCTTCAACACCGATAATGCAGTCACCTTGTCGTGATAAGTGAGAATCAATAGTAATTTCGAAGGTTGACGAGTGGGTAGCTTGTACATTAGCATGCCCTTTCGCTGTTAAAGTGAATTTTTCCTGCTCTTTTTTCTCCATAGTTGAATATTTAGTAGGGGGAGTACAAATAGTTTGAAGCCAAATACGCTTTGATGTGTTGGTGGGTGATTGTACGCCATCAGAAGATGCGACTCGTATGGCCGAAAAGAAGGAGTCAACATTAAAGCGTTTAATTTCCTCAGGAACGGTTTCTAGTGAGGAAACAATCCGTGCGTATCGCACCGTGCCTCGCGAGCTGTTTTTACCCGACCATCTGGTGCGTGACGCTTACGTTGATTCTCCACTGCCTATCGGTGAGGGGCAGACTATCTCTGCAATCCACATGTGTTTAATTTACCTTGAACTTTTCCAGCTCGCAGAGGGGTTGAAGGTCTTAGAAGTGGGGGCGGGGTCAGGATATCATGCTGCGTTGGTTGCCGAAGTGGTGTCACCCACTGGGTCCCCTCCTTCAGGCCATGTTTTTACGGTTGAACGCAAACCTGCCTTGGTTGAGTTTGCTCAAAAGAATCTGGAAAGGTCTGGGTATGCTGATCGGGTTACGGTAATTTTGGGAGACGGAACGTTGGGTTACCCAGAAGAGGCGCCTTTTGATCGCATTATGGTTGCCGCAGCAGCACCTTATACGCCTCCATCTCTTCTTGAGCAGCTGAAACCAGAAGGTTTGATGCTGATTCCTGTGGGTCGTCATCATTTCTGGCAGGAGTTATTGTTGGTGTCGAAGGATAAGAAAGGGAAGGTGAAAGAACGGAAACAGATGTCTGTGGCATTTGTGCCCCTCATCGGAAAAGAGGGGTGGGACAAGTAATTCTATTCAAGTGGTTTACGTAGTTTGGCGATAAAATATCCGGGTAAATCGTGAAGATCAGGGTAGATTCGTTGCATGTGTTGTTTTAAAGCGTCAGATCCTGCAAGCCCAGGGCTACCGATGAAGGGTGTTTGAGATTCAAGGGTGAAGCCTTGGGTGTCAATGAGGTGTTGGATGTTGTGTTCATTTTCCTCGACGGTGAGGGTGCAAGTTGAGTAAACAAGGATACCGCCAGGTCGGAGAGCAGAGGTTGCTGATTCTAATATCATGCGTTGATAGGAGGCAGTGCTGTGAATACGGGCGAGTGTAGTTTCATCGTAGAGTTTAGGTCGGACACCCAGGGCGGTACATGGTGGGTCGACGAGTATGCGATCGGCTTGTACTTCGGGATGTTGGTCAATGAATTCATTGGCTCGACCGACAAAGGGAGTAATGCAGGTTAAGCCTAGGCGTTTTGTTTCAGATTGAAAGTGTTTCATTCTCCGCTCTGAGCGGTCTACAGCAGTGAGCTGGCATTTGTTCTCAACTAATTGCGCAATATGAGTGCTTTTTCCTCCCGGTGCCGCGCAGAAATCGATGATTGTATCTCCTGGTTGAGGATTAAGAATTGGAGCAACAAGAATGGCAGAGAGGGATTGTGAATAGAATAAGCCTTTCTTGTAGCTGTCTAAATCGGAAAGACTTGGCAGATCATAGAACGGATGTGTTATTTTAACGACGGCTCCGTGTTTCATTGAGTGAAGTACAGAACTATCAACTTGAGCTATTCCACTACCAACGATGTGTCCGCGTGGGTTCACTACCGTAACTTCGTCACCCTCACGAAAGCGGTCGGTGCTGATTACACCGGGTCGATAAAGATGACTTCCTAAGAGTAAATTTTCGCTGCTTGCTTTATCCGCAACTACAATTTTCTCGTGTTTTGGAATCGGACCAGTGGGACGGATGGGAAGTGCTACGACGTTTAATTCTGAGTCTGCGATGGTGGCGGATACGTTCTCTTCTTTCAGTTGAGCCACTAATTGTTCATTGGTTGTCTGCAAGGTGTTGGTACGGAGAAAGAAGAATTCGCCAGGTTGGCTGAGAGCAATGGCAAGTTGGTGAGTGCGATCCGTTCCAAAAAGAGACAGGAAGTACTGTTCTAGCTCTTCACTAAATTGGGTGATATCAGGTGGGTTGGATAGGGAACCCTTCACAACGTTTCAGCTCGAGGGCTTGACGGCCTATTCTTCTATGTAGAAATTTCCTTCTGCAATGAGTTTAACTTTACCTGAGACCAAGACGTTGGTTGGTTCTTTTTCCCAAACGACTTGAGCGATTAATTGACTGGGTCGACGCATTTCATAGCCTTGCTCGATAATAATGGGCTGTCCTTTCGTATCACGGCGTAGAAGGTTATGGTGTTCAACATAGGCACCAACCGGACCAGCGGCGCTACCAGTGGCCGGATCCTCGAGAACGCCAGCCCCCGGCGCGAACATCCGAACATGAACATCGGAATCGGTATTCACCGTTTCAGTACTCAATAGCGTAATTTCTGCTGAAAGCTGATCCTTGAGCGTTTGCATTATGAGAGATGCGTTTGGTTCAGCTTTTTGAACGGCATCAAGTGACGTTATTGGAACAATAAGAAACGGATGCCCTGTAGTAACATATTGCATGGGATAATCCGTTGCGATGACGGATTCGGGTAGCCCTACTGTTTTAGCAATTGCAGCGCGATTTGCAAATTTATCGAGATATTGTGGTTTCGGTTGATTCATTCGAACAACAGCGGGAGAAGTATATTCAACTGGTATTACTCCAATGCCCAGTTCGAGGTTCGCCTTTGTGACAGAGGGGCTAAGAAGTCCTTTGTGTTTGAGGACAAAGGCTGTCCCAAGGGTAGGGTGTCCTGCAAAGGGAATTTCTAATGCAGGTGTAAAGATTCGAACCTTTGCTGTGCAATCTTCAAGTTTGGATGGTTCAATAAATGTGGTTTCGGAGAAGTTCATTTCCAGTGCAATACCCTGCATAATTTCTGTACTAATTTGCGCATTCGCTTTGGCCTCCCAAAACGTGGCAAGTTGATTACCACCAAAGGCATAGCGGTCATCAACGAATACACTGGTTTGAACATAGGGGAGCGTTATCATGAGATTCACCTGAGGTTAATTAGATTATCTTCTTGAATAGAAGAGTTTTCCCTTCGTAATTTAATCTGACCCTTGTTTTTCGAACACTTCAGATAATAGAAGACTAGCCGAGAAAGCTGGAGCGCTTTATATACACGTAAAAACAACGTTAGAAAGAGCAGCTCAATACTGGTGATATCATTATGATCGAGTTTAATGCCCATGTGACGAAGGGGAATAAAATTCAGCTGCCAGATTGGCTTATTGAAAGTGCCAGTCTCAAAGAAGGCGATGTGTTACGCCTAGCAGTTCTTCACAAAGTAATTGTGCAAATGGCAGAACAACCTGAACGAAAGCCAGCCCCAAAGACGAAACAAAAAGCGAAGCCTAAATCCGCAGAATAGCTTTTACTTCTTCTCAGCAGCTTTGTCGCGTCTTTCTTTTATTGCGAAGGCGATTTCGAGTCCCTTTTCCTCAACCACCTTCACAGCCAGTTCTTCTTCTGTCATAGAAAAGTACTGCTTCCCAAATTGCTCAACTTTTTTCCAATCAATCGACAGACCAAGACCTGCTGCTTGGGGGAGTTTGAGATATCCATCCTTAGGAAGAATGGGTGTTTTGAGGATTCCATCTCGTACTTTTGGTGTCCATGAGCCAGGTTCATGGGGGAATTCAAGAGGATATTTTCTATCCGTTAGGGCATAGGTGTGCATGTTAATCCAGAGTCCGACTCCATTAGTCCAAGTGTGAGGGTTGAATCCAAGCTCCGTCCCCTGAATTGCTTCCAAAGTTCTCAGAGTATCATTAATTCCTGAAACAGTTGCATCGGGTTGATAGAGATCAAGGCTCTTGAAATGAAGAAACATCTTGATGTCATGCCACCCGGCATTCAGTTCAGCTCCAGCAATTTTGATTGAGCTAGTCTTCCGAAGCTTGGCGAGATCCTGATAGGCGTGCATTTCAAGAGGCTCTTCAAGCCAGCGGATATTAGCATCATCTACGCCTTTGACAAACTTTTGAGCGCGTTTCAGGTCCCATGCAGGTGTTCGATCAACGATGGTCACCCGCCAGCCCTGATTAGCATCAACCATCAAAGGATACGATGAATCAACGCCTTTACGGGTGTCTTGTATGACTTGAATATCCTCGTCAAGTGTATCAGC
>JBHLQC010000135.1:0-4486 GCA_048885185.1 Candidatus Odinarchaeota archaeon
CACAACAACATACTTTGGGTTGGCCAGTTTCCCAGGTCATGCCTTTGATAACATCGTGGTGGATAACACTCCCTTGTCAACTCCCATCAATCCGTTCATCATAGGAGCAGTAATTGCTCTAGTTATAATCGTCATTGTCATTATCGTGGTAGTGATGCTTCGACGCAGAGCTCGATAACATTGAAGGACCGTGATATTTCTTCTAAAGTCCAGCTTCCTTGAACAGTTCCTCCAAGTGATGCTGACTGGGATCACGATAATGCAATTTCACATAAGATTGTGAAGTAATCATATAATCATCAACCGATTCAGAAAACGTAGTTTCGCGAACGATATTCGTAATTTCTCCAACCTGGGTAGGATCCTCAACGAGAAGTGATATTCCAACAGTGGGTTCGTCTAACATTTGACCAGCAGTCCAGAATTCATTGGGATAGTGCTCTTGAAACCATTTTACAATCTCATTAAGACCTGTATTTGTTTCATCATAACGAATGACCAATTCAAGATTGATATCGCCGAGAGCCATGTAGTTCATTCGAATAGTAAAATGCACTCCGCCTCCCTCTTGAAGCTCACGAAGAATTTTACTAATACGCCGAGAGGTTAGGCTGGTCTTCTTCGCGATTTCCCCAATCGGCATACGGACATCCTCTGTCAAACACTTTAATACTCGCAACTGATTTTGAGTAAAGACGATTTTTTGACCTCGACTCCGGGCTTTACTTTTTGGTGGAGCGTAAGGGGCTATGGTCAACATTGGATGGATTGTCACCTTGGTAACGGATTTTAGTGATTCAAGATTCATTTTTAGTTCAAAGAAGTCGGCAGTTCCCGCTACAAAAGCAAAAGCTGAATATAATCTATTTCCGAAACGCGTAACCATTCGGATTGGTTTAAGTTTGCCAATCTGGTCGATTAACGATTTGATGGTTTCTGAACCATCAGTTTCGATGGAGATATTAATCGGTTCCAAGCCTAACATTGCTAAGCTTAGTTCTACCGTGTATTCCTGAATTGCTCCTACTTCCTTGAGTTTTTTCACTCGGTTCTTAATCGCATTGAACGAAAGCTCATATTTTCTGGCAAGGTCTTGGTACGAGACTCGGGCATTCCCAAACAGCTCCCAAAGCAACGCTTTGTCCAGCCAGTCCACAGCCAATACCTCACAAGGAAACTTAAGGAAATCATCGGATCCTACCGCAGCATTCAGTTTTTAACTGGATGACCTCTTTCCCTATAATGTCTGCAATTAAGCTCCACGATTTATTAAAAAATAACTCTTCAGAGCATGATTTTGCAGACAGGAGTGCAAAAATTCACTGTTCTGCACCAATTTCAGCTTGATTTTGCAGACACCACTTGCCATTCACAAATAAGTCGCCTTTTCATAGAGAAGTCTGCAGGCAACGGTTGCTCTTGGCAGCTGGTTGGGTTGCATCCTTGGTGAACGAGTTGTTCTCTGAGGTCATTGGTTTCTAGTCAGTGATTGGGAGGTGAATCAGCTGAAAAAATGGAGTGTTGTTTTACTAGTTTGTGCTTTTTCACTAGCGTTGGTCGCAGCTACACCGGTACAAGCAAAAAAGCCCTTGATCGGTGCTATGGACTTGGAGTTTAATCTGGGTTGGGCCGGACCATCCGAAGAAATACCTGAATGGGTAGGAACCATTACTATCAATGAAATAGAGTATGGTATGCTCTTCTTCAATCTTGGTACAGGAAAACCATTTGGTGCTGCAGGAGAAGGAAAAGTCCTATTCTACGGTGAAATTTGGGCAATTTATGAGTGGGTAACTTTTGATTTCGATTCTCAGGAGCTTGAAACAGGCGATTTAATTCTCATGGGAACTGACGAAGGTGTACTCTCATTTGCTAACAATAAATATCGGATGAACGGTATAGTGACTGAAGTAGCTGCAGGCTGGGAAATCTATGATGGTCGTAATGTACACATGAGTGGTTATATTGAATGGCAAATTGTGGATACTCCAGCCGGTCCAGTAGTTGCTCCTTACAAAGCCCCTGGCATATTCCGAATCAACTGAATCCTGATGTAAACCTAGATGAGGGGAGCTCTTAGTTTCGTCTAAGAGATCTCCTTTCAACTCTTTTTTTTTCAAATGGTATAAAAGCTGCAATTCCATCACAATTGGAGGGGACCACTAAAACTGTCGCTACCACTTGAAATGGTAAGAGCGAAACTTTAAGGTTGAACCTTTCATCGAGTAATATTGATTGGAGATAATGATGTCATCACGAAAACCGAATCGAGACATTCTTAGACTTAAGGTGGCGTTGCTCACCTGGGGAGTCCATTTTCCATCCAATGAAATGAGTGGACGAACGGGTGGTGCTGGACCGACCCTTGGCAGCTATTTTCTTCTCAATGATGGCATCTTGGTGAATGCTCCTGTTCGTACAGGAAAGCACGTAGACCTATTTCGCGCAATAGAACTGCAACCTCTAGAAGAAAATCAGTTCGAAATCAGTTTTGAAGGCAACACCTATCCCGTCCAGCTTATTGCTGCTCCTAAATTTTATCAGAACGAGTTGTCGGATGGGACGCCTATGTCTCATATTGCATTGGTTCATGGCACAGACTGTCTCGCCACCACCATTGTCCAACATTGTGATTATTTCGATCAGGGGCTAGAGTGTCAGTTCTGCAGCATTCCTGTGAGTCTTGAACAGGGAAAAACAGTTCTTCGGAAGTCCCCTGAGCAATTTCTCAAAGTGCTCAAGGTTGCCAAACGAGAGAAACGGGCTAGTCATTTTACCCTGACGATGGGTACTCCTGATCGACCGGATCGTGGTGTTCAGGACTATGTTGAGTTTGTTTCTGCCATTCGGAAACGGAGTGATGAACCTATTCATGTGCAACTGGAACCCCCGGAATCTGTAGAGCAGCTGCGTGCCCTAAAAGACGTAGGCGTGGATACTGTGGGTATCCACCTGGAAATCTATGATGACGACCTTCGAAAGCAATATTGCCCCGGAAAATTCCACAACGCCAGTTTCTTCGACTATTATAGTACCTGGCGACAAGCAGTCAGAATCTTTGGTCGCGGACAAGTGAGTACTTTCATACTCCTTGGTCTGGGTGAAACTTCCGGACAACTCCACCAGGGCTTCAAAACAACCATTGAAATCGGTGTGATTCCAGTTCCTGTACCTTGTCGACCGAATCCTGGTTCCCACCTCGAAAGTTATATACCTCCCTATGTGGAGAACCTCGACCAAATTGTCGATATCTACCTGGACTGTGCCCAACTCCTTTACGACCATCAACTCGATCCCCGGAAACACCGCGCTGGGTGCGTTCGTTGCCGTGGTTGCACAGCGCTCACCGAAGCCTATCAAGTCGTTGAAGCTACGCAAGAAACGAAGCGTTAAATGTAGTAACATCGAATGATGTGCATTATGTCCCTGCCACCCAGCACCAAGGATTTTCCCGCTGAAGACCCTGAAATTTCCATCATCGAGTTGACCGAAGACGACGTTCAGGAAATTGCAGAACTCCTCGCTTTGGTGTGGCCTCAGGCAAAACATATCCCAGAGGCGTGGCGGGAAAAACGCGTTCTTAATCCTGATCAAATCATTGCCGAGATGCGAAGTGGTTTCCACTACTTCGGAGCTCGACTGGAAGGACAACTCGCGGGATTTTACAAGACCATTCTCAAACCGGAAGGGGTCTTCGGTGAACATCAAACCGTACATCCAGACTACCGGCACCGCGGTCTAGTACGAGCCATGTATCGTCAATTCATTGCCTATGCACAGGAGTTGAAAGCTCCGGCTAACCTGTGCAACATTCTCTACGACCATACCACCATGCGGCAGCTGGTAGAAAGTTTTGATTTTCGTCCGGAAGGTCCGCCCTACGAGCAAGCACCGGGTATGCTCGTCCAACTTTACAAACGTTCCACCGCGATTCCCTATTGAAGTCATTTCCCTGGATGCAGTAGAAAATGGTGAAGGGCGGTTTCCCGCCCTTCTGTTCTGGTTTCGCATTGGAGGTATCTTCCCTCTGGTGGTTTTGTGGACGGACGGTTATCAATAGAAGCATATTGGGGCTCTAAGCAATGAAATCTTTGATCAAACAGCTGATAGTGTTTCATCAGCTTCAATTGTACTATCTGGTGTGGAGGCACTTTATTCTACGGCTTTGAACGGGGTGTTCTAGGGTTTAGAACGCTCTTTTTGGGGCTCAGGGTTTTGCTAATTAGGCTGGTTCAGGTTTGTCTAGGCACAGATTGGTCCAAAAGATAATACTTAAATACTACTTTAGTTAAAGAATTAACACGGTTAAGATTATGTTGTCAAACACTGAAGCACTCCAACACAGCACCCGGAAGAGGATCATGTACAAATTGTCGAAAGACAAAGCCTTCCTCCGTGAAATCGCCAAAGACCTGAACATTCCCACTTCTACTGCTGCTTATCACTTGAAACGACTCACTCAAAACGGTCTCATCAACGAACGACG
>JBHLQC010000136.1:0-4470 GCA_048885185.1 Candidatus Odinarchaeota archaeon
AGGAAACTGGGGTAATTCGTATATCTATAACCAACCTATAATAAATCTCATCATACCCTGGACCGTTGAAACCCTCAAGCTCCAGCTTAGTGCTTTAGCCCTTGCATTGTTTCTTGCGATATTCATAGGAATCTATTCTGCAAGGCATCCATACTCAATCACAGATATGGCGGTAACAACATTGGCCTTATTGGGTGTCTCCATGCCGATCTTTGTGTGGGGAATATTTGGAATCCTCATCTTCTCATCTTATGCCCATACCACGACTACGGCCCTATTTGGATTTCCAATCTATTTTCCACCCGTTGGAGCTCATGCTTGGAATTATCGCACATTCCCATTTCCATTATTCCTCGCAGATGCCATTTGGCATATGATATTACCGATGTGTGTTCTAGCAATTACCTACATGGCGTTGTATGTACGCCTTGTGAGGTCAGGAATGCGTGAAACCCTTGAACAAGACTACGTTCTGGCAGCACGAGCAAGTGGCTTAAGTGACCGAAAAGTCGTGTATAAACATGCCCTTAGGAATGCACTCATTCCACTCATCACCTATGTAGGACTAGCAATCGCCACATCTTTTGCGGGTGCACCCATTACAGAAACCGTGTTTACCTGGCCAGGAATGGGATACTACTACGTTCAGGCATTGTATAACCTTGACTTTCCCCTCATTATGGCTGTAATATCCATTCTGACGATCCTAATATTAGCAGCCAATATCATTGTCGATATGACCTATGGATTTGTAGATCCAAGAATAACAGTGGGGTGAGATATCAATGGAAGATAGTGAATATATTCGCGAATTAGAAATACGTGAGAAAGAAGCAGAAGAACGACGAGAACGCATCGAAGAAGAGGTTGAAACACGGGGAGCCAGTCAGTGGCAATTAGTATGGCGGCGATTCAGGAAAAACAAACCGGCACTTGTGGGTGCTGGAATCCTCATAGTGATTTTATTTATGGCCGTGAGCGCACCTTTCCTCACCTACGTGGGAATCTTAGCCGATCCAAATAGTACTCAGTTTCTAATTGACCCTCCCGAACTTGGTGGTGGGGGAAGAGCACCTCCCTCAATATTTCATATTTTGGGAACAGACAAATTAGGACGCGATGTTCTCAGCAGAATCTTTTGGGGAGCCCAAACAGCCCTCATAGTTGGAATAGTTGCAATGATCATATCAACACTCATTGCTTTTACAATTGGAGGATTAGCGGGTTATTTTGGAGGACGAGTCGATGCTATTTTGATGGTGGTGACTGATGTCTTTCTCGTAATGCCCGTTTTCCTAATTATGCTATTGATGATTAAAATTTTAACAGTCGTCGTGGTTTCTGGATTTGGACTTTGGGTTGTTATTGGAGTACTCGGGATATTTGGCTGGCCGCAGATGGCACGAATGATACGCGCCGAATTCTTCAGACTCAAAACTCTAGATTACGTTGAAGCGGCCCGAGAACTCGGTGCTTCTAATCGACGAATCATGGTTCGTCACATTCTCCCTAACGCCTTAGGACCCATCATCGTTGTTTTCACTCTAGGTATAGCCTATAATATCCTCGCGGAAGCCGGATTGAGTTTCCTTGGCTTTGGTGACGCTTCAACAGTTTCGTGGGGTTGGATGATAAATATGGAACTAGAGATTGTATCAGTCCAACCCCTCCTAGTATTATTCCCCGCGATTGCCATATTCTTCACTGTGCTCGCATTCAACCTCATGGGTGATGGACTCGCGGACGCTTTAGATCCACGATTATGGAGATAGGAGAAGGACCACATGGCAAATATAATGGAAATCGAAAACCTGAAGACCTACTTCTACACTGAAGCTGGTGTCGTAAAAGCTCTTGATGGTGTCTCCTTTAACATTGAAGAAGACGTCACTCATGGACTCGTGGGAGAATCGGGATCAGGTAAAACTGTAACAGCCCTTTCAGTTCTTGGCATTGTCCCGAATCCGGGTAAGATCGTCGATGGTCGTGTCATGTTCGAAGGCGAGAACCTTTTGGAAAAGAGTGACAAGGAAATGCAGAAACTCCGAGGAGATAAAATCGCAATCTCCTTTCAAGACCCCAGCACTTCACTGAACCCTGTATTCACAGTAGGTAGTCAAATAGCAGAGGTTATTATGCGGCATCAAGATGTAACAAAAGAAGAAGCAAAACGAGCGGTCATAGAAATAATGGAAGCTGTAAGAATACCTGAAGCAGAACAGCGATATGACGAGTATCCACACCAATTCAGTACAGGGATGCGACAGCGAATGGCTATTGCCCGATCCCTCTCTGCCCGTCCAGACATTCTCTTTGCTGATGAACCAACAACAGCGTTAGATGTAACAATAGAAGCACAGGTCCTTAACCTCATGCAAGAGCTCCAAGATAAATTCGGAATGGATCTCGTTATGATTACTCATGATATGGGTGTCATTGCTGAGATGTGCAAACGTGTCACCGTCCTTTATGCGGGTCGTGTATGTGAAACAGCCACGGTAGATTCAATTTTCCATGAACCTAAACACCCGTATACTCAGGCATTATTGACCTCAGTCCCCTCAGTTCTTGGAAAAATCAAGAGATTATCAGTAATTCCAGGCACGATTCCTGACCTAATTCATCCACCATCGGGTTGTCGATTTCATCCCCGCTGTGCATTTGCAAAGGATATTTGCAAGAAGGAAATGCCAGATGCTGTGGAAGTTGATAAGGGGCATAAGAGTGCCTGTATTCGAATCGATGAAATCAACGATGAAATTCAAGCCCGATTGAAAAAAGCCCGGGAGGAACAGGTAAGTGACTAATAATGATGTTATTCTTAGCGTGAACGATTTACAGAAATATTTCGATGTTACCACAAGACAAATAATTGGATCAAAGAAAACGGGAGTAGTTCATGCGGTTGATCATATCAGCTTTGATGTCTTTCGTGGTGAAACACTTGGACTTGTAGGCGAAAGCGGCTGTGGAAAGACTACAACAGCACGAACTATTCTTGGACTAACTCCAGCCTCTGGAGGAGAAGTCCTTTACAATAGTAAGGACCTTCTTGAAGTCTGGAAAGAGGGAAGTAGTGCTGAAAAAATGGAATATCGCCGGAAAATGAAACTCGTTTTTCAGAACCCTTGGACATCCTTGAATCCGAGGATGCCAGTCAAAGACATCGTATCTGAAGGGTTCCAAATTCATGACATTGTAAAAAAGAAAGACGAGCGAGATCGCCTTTATGATTTACTCGGTGAGGTTGGTCTTGAACCTTATCACGCTGAACGGTTTCCTCATCAATTTAGTGGGGGACAACGCCAACGTATCGTGATTGCCCGTGCGTTATCAGTTGATCCCGAATTTATTTTCGCAGATGAACCTGTGGCTTCACTAGATGTTTCTATTCGCGCACAGATATTGAATCTAATGACAGATTTACAGAAAAAGAAGAACCTGACATATGTGTATATCTCGCACGATCTTGCTTCAGTTCGTCAGATTTGTGCTCGTGTTGTCGTCATGTATCTCGGTGAAGTTGTTGAAATTGGCCCAGTGAAAACCATTTTCGAAGAATTCCAACACCATTATACTGAAGCCCTCATGAAAGCTATCCCCGTGCCAGATCCTGATCGAAAACGAGAACGCATTGTTCTTTGGGGTGAAGTTCCCAGTCCAATCAATCCTCCATCGGGTTGCCGATTCCACACGCGATGCCCAGCGGTTCAGGATAAATGTGCCAAGGAGAAACCTGAGTTGATAAAGGGAAAGAAAGGGCACTACTACGCCTGTTGGTTTCCGGTATCCTGAGATTAATATCCAACTAGTTTGCTCTTTTCCTATGAAGCGCTTAACACCTCAAGGGTCTATTATGAATGCAAATAAACAAGTATACGAAGAACCAACACCAAGGAGTTGGACATCAGAGATTATTCGATGGTTAAAGAGAGTTCCAATTACATTTTGGATTTTTCTTGTGAATCTTTTGATGTATTGTTATACGGCGATCCTGAGTCAGAATTTTATTTTCATTGATATCGGGGTGCAAGAATACTTCGGGGTGTCCGGAGAAAGTTTTGCTGGAGGGCGGTATTTTGTTTTCATAACAGCAATGTTCCTTCACCAAGACCTGCTTCATTTAGGATTGAACCTCTTTTCGTTAGTAGTGATTGGAATCGTTTTTGAATCACAAGGAGGTCGCAAGAATTTCTTGATCATCTATTTTCTGGCAGGATTGACTACTAATCTGCTATCCCTTATTCTCTTCCCTCAATGGACCTTTGTTGGAGCTTCTGCAGCCATTTTTGGAATTGCTGGAGCAACCATTATGCGTCTATTGGATTCTGTTATTTTTGGTGCTCTCTTTATCTTGGCTTTATTTGCCATGGCTCCACCAATGAGTTTTCTTTCACATGGTATTGGAGCAGTCGTGGGAGTTGTAACAGATTATTTCATTAGGAAGGAGACTAACAAGAAAAATCAAAC
>JBHLQC010000137.1:0-4420 GCA_048885185.1 Candidatus Odinarchaeota archaeon
TAAGGTTTTCCAGGTACTCGGTGACGGTAAATTTCAAATCGCTCGCCTGAGTCTACTTGCACGATGAAATAATCTCGATGTTTACGTCGATACCACGTGCTTCGAAGATCAAGGCGTCGAGTGCTAGCCTTGATTTCAATGATTTTGTATTGGCGACCTCGCCAAGTGAAACTTGTTGGTTTTTCGAGGTCAACTACTTCGACGGATATGCGTTCTCCGATGAATTTACCTTGAGAGGGCATCTTGGTTACCGATTTTATTGAGTCTGTAACGTTTTTAATCTACGGATTGGGCGGTGGTGTATTTTTCCGCAAGAAACAGACCAATGAGAGATACACAATCAGTGATTTCGTGATTCTTGACTAGTTCAAGGGCTTTTGTCAGAGGAACAGGGACTATTTCGAAGTCTTCGGTCTCATCGGGAACAGCTCTAGAGGCTGTAAGTCCTTCAGCAACGAAGATGTAACCCTTGTCATCCATCACCGACTTATTCGACCGCATTACACTAAGCAGCTGGAATTGATCGGCTCGATAACCGACTTCTTCACGGAGTTCACGTTGGGCCGCCTCTTCCGGTTTCTCACCATGATCCATAGCTCCTGAAGGAATTTCCCAAGTGACTGCTCCTTGGATGTAGCGATATTGTCGTACTAGGATGACCGTGCTTGGGTCAATAAAAGGTACGATGCCCACAAAGTCAGTGGGAGGAGCAACCACACCATAAATGGTGGTGTGACCATTTGGTAGTTGTATATTGTCCTCATAGACTGTGATCCAAGGGTTCTGATAAACAGTTTGACGATTAAGACGTTTCCAAGGCTTAATAGGTGGATTTGACAAAGACATTCCTCCAATGCCAGAGTGTCGAATTCTAGCTAGCAACCGCTTCGGTGACCTTTTTCTCTTCTTTCTTTTCCTCTTTTTCAACGGGAGGTGGAGTACATCCTTCGAGCCATACTCCCCCCACTAACACTAACTCGGGAGGATTGAGATTCGCCTCGCGATCGATGATAACGTCGATTACAGCAGGCTTCTTTGATTTCACAGCGCGTTTCAGCGCTGGCTGGATATCTTTGGCTTTGGTGACACGTTCACCATAGCAGCCCATAGCTTGGGCGACTTGATCGTAGCGAACGTCAGTGAAATCAACTTGGTAAAATCGGTCTTCGAATAGAAGGTGTTGGACACCCGCAATCATCCCAAACCGTCGATCATTCGCGATGACGGCAATCATTGGAGCATTTAGGCGAACAGCGGTTTCCAATTCCTGAATATTGAACATAAAGGAGCCATCGCCACTAATCAGATACACCTGACGATCTGGATGAATAATCTTGGCACTAATGGCATAGGGAAGCCCGGCTCCGAGATGACCGGAATCAGTTGCACACAGATACGAGCGCGGTTCGTAAATACGATTAAGGTGGATAGCCCAAAGATTGATGTTACCGCCATCTACTACGCTGATGGCGCTTCGGTCAAAGAAATCACGAACCTCCTTTACAACGCGTAGTGGATGAATAAAGGTCTCTTCCTTAGTAGCGATATCGACTTGGGATTGTATCCATCTGTTACGGGAGGCCTGACATTGCTCCAGTAACGGAGAGGGAGATTTTGGATTCCCTCGCCGTTTTACTTCTGAGAGGAGAAACTGAAGTGTGGTTTTAGCATCACCTAGCAGTGCTAAATCTACTTCCCGATTAACTCCAATCATTTCACCAGCAATGTCGATTTGGATGAGTTTTTGTGCCTCACAGGATTTCCATCCAGGAGGTTGGCCCCAGAAGTCCACGTCGCCTAAACGTCCTCCTACTAATAGAACAAGATCCGCACAGTTTTGTGCAAAGGCACCCGTTTGCAGTCCTGGCTCGAAGAATAGAGGATGGTCTTCAGGAATCGATCCACGGGCTGCAGGGCTCACTGTGACTGCGGCGGATAAATGCTCAGCGAGCTGGACTAACTCTTTGGATGCATTGGCCCACAACACGCCGAACCCGGCATGAAGCAGTGGAAACTCCGCTTCAAGTAGCATTTGAGCAGCTTTTCCAATAAGCTGTGGATCGGCTGTTGGTGGAATTGTAACGCGATAGCGATTGGGACTTTGAATGGCAGGTTCTGTTTCGACCGTGCCATAAAGAATGTCTGATGGAAAATCTAGATGCACTGGACCAGGGCGCCCAGATAGCGCAATGCGAAACGCTTGTTGAATCAGATGAGGGATCCGCTCAATCTTCCAGGCTACGGCGTTCCACTTAGCGATTGATTTGAAGAGATTGATTTGGTCAAGACCCTGAGTCATCCCCGAATCAGGATAAATACGCCACGTCTGATTCTGAGCCGTAAGAACCACAATTGGAACACTGTCAGCATGAGCTGCATAGACTCCACCAACAAGATTAGCAGCACCAGGACCTACTGTTCCAAGGCAAATACCTGGTTTGCCCGTCGTCCGGGCATAAGCATCAGCCATGTGAGCGGCAGCAGCTTCGTGTCGGGTTGTAACGAATTCGATACCAAGTTTGTCACCTTTACGGGCAAGCACATCGAAGAAAGAATTCCATTGGTCGCCGATGATTCCAAAGACGTATTGGACTTGCTCGTTGGCCAAGCATTTTGCTAGGATTTCGCCACCTGAAATTGTCAAAATAGTAAACCTCCCAAAAGGTGGGCTATTTGTGAAATGTAGGTGGTTGGTGTTCTTATTTCATACTGGTTGTTTCGAAATGCACAAAGTTTAAGTAGGTTATGAATATATATTCATAACGTGCCACGTCCTTATAAACGCAGATTTGTTCGCGCAGAACCTAATATCACTTACTACAAACCCAGAGGAATCCCCATAGGCACTATTGGGGAAGTAGTACTCAACGTAGATGAATTCGAAGCAATTCGGGTTAAAGACCTTGAAGGAATTCCACAGAAGAAGGCAGCCCAACAACTCAAAGTATCTCAACCTACACTCCATCGAATTCTGAAATCAGCCCATACAAAGATTGCCGAAGCCCTCGTTAATGGAAAAGCGCTTCGTATTGAAGGCGGACCCTACCAACTGCCTTCAAAACGACATTTTTGGTGTTTTACTTGCCAGCATCGATGGAGTGAACCCTTTGGAACAGGAAGACCTAAACACTGCCCCAGATGCGAAAGTCATTATCTGCGTCGATTGGCACCATCAGAAATAGAAGGAGATGAAGAAGTATGAAAATATGTGTAACTTCACAAGGACCGACTCTTGAAGCCCCTACTGACCCACGATTTGGTCGTTGTGCTAATTTCATTTTCATCGATTCCGATACTATGAAGTTTGAAGCCATTCCCAATCCCGGCGCGATGGCTAGTGGTGGAGCAGGCATTCAAGCGTCTCAATTTGTCGTGGATCGGGGAGCTAAAGTTGTATTGACAGGACATGTAGGACCTAATGCCTACAATGCCCTGAACGCTGGAGGAGTAAAAGTGTATACAGGAATATCTGGTTCAGTCAGTGATGCAGTTAAACAATTTAAAGCGGGTTCATTGCAATCAGCATCTTCTCCGACAGCTCCTGCCCATATGGGTAGAGGTGGTGGTAGAGGTCGAGGAAGAGGCCAAGGAAGTTGGTAATCTTCGAACCAGTCTTAAGGGAGTTTTTGTAAATGGTTGAACGTATCGTTGTTCCTGTATTAGATGAAACAGGAGAAACTGCTAGGTTATCACCCCATTTTGGTCGAGCTCCATTCTTTGCAGTAGCCGAAATACAAGCCGATGGTAGGATAGAGAATTTATCCTTTCAACCTAATCGCAGTGAACACTTTGGAGGAGGAGGTCGCCCACCAGATATCATTTTACAATTTAAACCAAATGTTGTTATCACCTTTGGGATGGGACCAAGGGCAATGCGACGTTTTCAAGCGGTAGGTGTTGCGGTGATGCAAGCTACATCAGAAACACTTGGCGAAGTTCTTTACGCATTTGCTCGAAATGAACTTAATGAGCTCACCGAAGGCTGTCGTGATGCACGACATAAGTAGGATACAACAGCACTCCGATATTTGCTCTTAGGTGTGTAATGTGATAATTGCGATTGCCAGCGGGAAAGGAGGGACTGGTAAAACTTCGCTTGCTGTGAACCTTGCCCTTTCTTTACCGGGACAGATCCAACTACTTGATTGCGATGTGGACGAACCAAATGTGCACACGCTTCTTTCCCTGAAGAATGAGCAAGTGAAACCTGTATATACGTTAGTTCCCGAATTTGATGAGCAAAAATGCAATCAATCAAAGAACTGTGCTAATTTTTGTCCAAACCATGCCATCTTTGTCGGAAAAAACGGTATCAGCTTCTTTCCTGAGCTTTGCTTTGGGTGTGGTGGATGCATTTTAAGCTGCCCTAATCAGGCTATCAAAGAAGGTAAACGACAGCTCGGAGTAACCCATAGAGGAG
>JBHLQC010000138.1:0-4402 GCA_048885185.1 Candidatus Odinarchaeota archaeon
GTCCACGTAGGTTATAGCCAAATCCTCGTGATTCTATTGCGGTGGCAATATCACGAGTACGGCGCATCGAATTTGCAATTGAAGGAATGAGCATCTTTGTGAGGAGAGCAGAAAGGCGTCTAAACGGATTTCGATATTCGTATTCCCAACCCCGTGCCTCTTGAGCTTCCTTGATTCGACGATTCTCATCAATTAGTACTGGCAGATAGCCTAGGCCAATACTTACTGCAAGAGCAAATTCAGGGGGTACACGTAATTTGACAAGGGCTAAGATAAGATCGCGAATCGGAGTTAACATGAGGACAGTCCGAATCATGACCAAGATAATGAGAAACCGGAAAAGAGCACCAATACCCCAGACCACTGATTCGACGGTAACTGGTAAAATTGGGGGAGCGGTCCAAAACACCAGATAGAACATAACGAGTGGATCAGCAACTCGGACTGGTGGGAGGATGAGGTTAAAGATGAAATACATTACTGCAACGGGAAATATTGATCGAATGAAATTCGCAATCTTTGAAAGTGGTATTCGTGCCAGTCTTAGCAGTAGCAATTCTAAGATAAATAATGAAATTAGCCATATTGGGTCATTGAACCAGACCGACATGATGACGATACAGACCGCCATAAAGATCTTTGCACGGGGATCACGACGATGGAAGAAATCTTCACCTGGAACGTATTCGAATGCCATGTTATGAACCTCCTAAGGACTTGGAAACATAATCAAACATTTCATCAACATTCAATGCATCAATTGGAAGACCATAATCTTTCATAGCTTGACCAAACCGAGTGATTTGAGGTGGACGAAGGAAGCTACGTGCTAATGTCTCGGATTGACTGTAAACCTCGCGTACAGGTCCATCCATGAGGACTCGACCCTTACGGAGTACGACTATTCTGTTGCAATACTCTGCTGCAAGATTCATATCGTGTGTGATAATAATAATGGTCTTGCCTCCTTCGTTTAGGCGCCGGTAGAACTCCATCATCTCTTTACCCGTTTTGAAGTCTTGACCGGTGGTCGGTTCATCGACAATCAACACTTCTGGCCGCATAGCAAGAACGGAGGCAACAGCCAGTTTCTGGCGTTCACCTTTGCTGAGTGAGAATGGTTTTTCATCATAGCGTTCATCGAATCCAAAGATTTCTGCGACTTCATCCCTACGACGACCGATTTCTTCTTCATGTAGTTTCAGATTCTTTGGTCCAAATTCAAGTTCCTCTTTTACAGATTGACAACAAATTTGGAAGTCAGGATTTTGAAATACATAGCCTACTTGAGTTGAGAGTTGAGCGATTGTCTTATCTTGTGTATTATCGCCCATCACCCAAACATCGCCATAGGTGGGTCGAAGAAGCCCATTGAAATGCTTAACCAGGGTGGTTTTCCCTGAGCCGTTTTGTCCAATTAGTCCGACAAATTCTCCGGCTTTAATCGAAACATCTATGCCACGTAAGGCTTGTACGCTCCCTTCCTCGTAAACATGCCAAAGCGTTTCAGATCGGATAATCTCCTCTCCCGCTTTTACAGTCTTTTTGCTGCCAATTCGAATAGGTTCTCCATCTCCCTTCTTTAACAACCGTTTGAATGCATTTACTCCCTCATCAAGGGTGAGTGGTAGGTCAGAACCGAGTCGATTGCTATCTATTCGTGAAGCCAGAAGCGCGACTTGTGGCGGTTTTAGACCGATTTGTTCCATTGTCTGAACATTGTGTAGGAGCTCACGGGGGGTGCCTTCAAGAATGATTTTACCTTCATTTAGGATGATTAGGCGGTCGACAATGGGTAACATTTCCTCCATTTTGTGTTCGACGATAACCATGGTTTTCTTTTCTTCTCGGGCCATTTGCGTAATCAGATCCAGTACTCGTTGACTACCGATGGGGTCAAGGTTGGAGGTGGGTTCGTCAAGAACATAGATGTCGGGATCCATGGCCATAACTGCGGCAATACCACAGGCTTGCTGTTCGCCCCCAGAGAGCCTATGGGGGCTGCTTTCAGCGTATTGATCAAGTCGAACGAGTTTTCGAAATCTGTCAACTCTTTCGAATATTTCTTCGCGTGGAACACCATAGTTTTCGGCCCCAAAGGCAATCTCTTCATCGACGGTGGGAGCAATAAGTTGCGATGCTGGATCTTGAAAAAGGAGTCCAACACGGTGTGATAAGAAGGCAATCGTGTGTTTCCTTGTGTCATTCTCTTGAACTTTTACAGTTCCCTCCATGGTGCCGCGGAAGAAATGTGGAACCAGTCCATTCAACATCTGACACAACGTTGTCTTTCCGGCTCCTGCAGGACCCGAAAGCATCACAATCTCTCCAGGTTCAACGCGGAGGTTAATTCCGTCAAGAGCTGGCTGTTCTGAACCCTGGTACGTAAAAGAAACGTTTTCTAATAGGAGATCAGGCTGCTTACTCATAGCGAGCACCATTTCCTGTAAGCGAGTATTCGTAAGAAGTTCTTAATTAGTTATTATCTTTTGCCTATCGTCGAAAAAGTATGGACTTATATACTACATGTAGAGGAACATGTGCCGGTGATAAAAATCACCGACGGAGAATATAGAAGACCTCTTCTCACGTCAAGGCAAGTTGCTATGATCGCCGCGTTTGGTGGTCTTGGATTTGCCTGGCGTGCCCTCGGACTAGTAATTCCACTCTATCCACCGTACGTCTTAGACATTCGAGAAAGCATCAACGTCATCGCCGCGTTCGCAGGAGGCCCATGGGTCGCAGTCGGTGTCGGGATTCTAATCGGTCTCCCCTCATCCGTACCTTTCTGTGATGTAATCTATTACCCACTGATAGGCATTATACTATCGATTTTCAGCAAGCACATTTTTGACAAGCGTGACATGTGGGGAGGAATCTATTCGCTGATCATCATTTCAGTGGTACTTGCTGTGGCTGAAGCTTTGGCATTAACACTATTCAACTTTGAACTGGCACTGGTTGGACTGGTGTCATTCGAAGCTGAGATGATAGCGTCATTCCTTGGTGGTACTTACCTCATTTATGTGGTACAAATGATTATCCCCCTATGGATTATTCTGAAGCTCTTCCCCGACTTCATGCGACCGACCTGGCTATGGACTGGAGGCGAGGAGGAGAAGTAAATGGCAGAATTCTTCAAGAAGAATTGGTGGGCTTGGTGCCTTATCATTGTCATTATCATCATCATCCTCGCTATCATCCGTCTAATGGGTGGAAGCACCTGGGCTGACTGGTTTGGTCTACAGCTCTTTAACTTCGGCGTGTTCTGGGGTCAGAGACCACTCCACCCTGATACTGTTGGACTACTAGCATACGGTGTGATGATTGTCCTGATTATCGTAATCATCATAATCATCTACTTCTTCCGAGGCACATTCTTCAAAAAGGAGTAGTCGATAATCCAAGAGAAGGGATAACTACTCCCCCCTCTTCTTTTTTTACAACCCCTAATCGAGTAAAGAGGTTTTTCGTAATATTCAGTTTTACTTTTCTTTCCATTAGCCTTAAAGAGAGAAAAGAATGAGTGATGAACGAATTATTCTAGGTAGCAGTGATTGTTATGACATGGACTGATATCAAATGGGAACTCGATTTGCTTCGTAAGTTAGTAGCTATTGATACAACTAACACCGGAACGACGAGAAAGAATTATTCTGAATGCGCTGACCTTATCAAAACGACAGCCAAAAACCTTGGATTAGATGCACAGGTTATTGATGGAAAAAGTGCCACAGAGGATGGAGAACCGCGTCCTAACGTGGTTATCGATTTGAATGCAGGAGCAGCCAACTCGATCTTGTTTTTTACACATTATGATATTGTTCCTGTGGAGAGAGAGAAATGGAACACTGACCCCTATGAACTAACGATAATTGATGATAAGGCATTTGGACGTGGAGCAGCCGATGACAAATCAGGAATTGTAATCGTATTAGGCGCAATGCGGAAGCTCCTCGATGAAGAGATTGACATAAATCTGAAACTCTGTGCAGCCTGCGATGAGGAAACTGGGGGCCCTGGTGGCATTGAATACTTGATCAAACAAGCACAAATCCGAGGTAGCGCCGGGATTGTAGTCGATGCGGGGTCTCAATATGTTGGCATTGGAGCAAGCGGCTCTGTCTGGGGAAAAGTCATTGTCAAAGGCGAAGGAGGACACAGCGGAAACCCCGATATCCTGGATAACCCCATATATCGTGCAAGTCAGCTCATCCAAAGTCTCCAAGAGTATCACGAAACGGTTAAAGAAACAGTTCGAAGCAAAATCAAAGGTCCTCCCGCAGCGATAAAACCCCACCTTTATGGACGAATCTCCGTAAGCATGGTAAAGGCCTGGCAGAAAGAAAACATCATCCCAGGCGAATGTGAGTTCCGATTTGACCGCCGCACTATCCCTGAA
>JBHLQC010000139.1:0-4360 GCA_048885185.1 Candidatus Odinarchaeota archaeon
ATTCATGGAACGCGTGTTACCAGACAGTGTGGATGTGGGATCTGCTATCTATATGGTGACGAAGGAAGAGTATGCGGATTTACCCGAATCAACGAAGAAGCACATGACAGTTGACCTTTCTAAGAAAACGATAATTAATCCTGCTTTTGATGATGAACAGTTGGAGTGGGTACGGCGTGTGCTCCAGCGGGCGAACATGGTGACTGATCAACAAGCATCTGAGGATTTGATTTTGAAGGAGACCTCCAAGTTACGAACGACGGTGAGTTTGCTTCGTCATTTAGCTACTCGACGTGGTGCGGGAATTGAGGGGAAAAAGAAGGCCGCTCTTGAATAATCGTTAAGCAATTTCAAGGATTATGTTTTTCCGTTTGAGCTGCGGTAGATGTCGATACAGGAGAGTTTGATTTGGGTGTGTATCCGTTCAGGGATAAGTTGGGATTGCCAAAGGGCATGTAATCCTGAATAAAGGAGACTCTCAATTTGGGGGTCTTGGAGAAGATTATGACGTGGAGAGAATCGAGTAATTTCTTTAGCGATTTTCGCATCATTTTCAAGAGCCGTTTCAAGAGGTTCTTTCAGATATTTCACAAGTTCAAGTGATAGAGGTGCTACAGGAGCGGTTCGCTGCCCAATCGACAAAGCCGAGGTCTGTTTGGTGGACGGGATAACAAGTGGTGGAATCACAATGAGTTTGGTTGTATCATCTGCACGTTTGAGACCAGCCAGATAAATTGGGACATAAATCGGTTTGTCAGAGTCAGCCGGTAACGAAGCACCTCGTTCTATTAGATACTGTTGAAAAGTCGAGAGTTGATCTTGACTAAAGTTAATGTGATTGACTATGAGGTCGTCAACCTCTATTTCATAGCTTTTGAGTTTGTCTAGTCGGTCGCGAGTTTCCTGAAGGCGGATTTCACGTTCCTCTTCTAAAGCGTCAACTCGCGTGATTTCTTTCTTTTCTTGGATCTCATAGCCGTGACGGACTTTGGCTTTTCGTTCCTCTGTCTGGCGATCCAAATCATCAAGAGCTCGTTGTGTTTGTTGGATCTGTTTTCGCGTTTCTTTTGAATGATTCCGCAGATCCGTCGCAAAGGTGTTGAATTGATCAAGGGTTTGATTCAGTTGATTGATGAAGTTGTCAGCATTTGGATTGCTGCCAGTTTTCTTTGTCATAAATTCCTCGAGAGCTGAATGTTGTTGGGCGATTTCTTGGTTGATGGGTTCGAGGCTGGTTTTCAGTGGAGTGAGTAGTTTCTTTTCTTGGTCTTGTCGCCAGCGATCCACCTCTGTCATATCTTTGTTTTCTTGTTTCGCCAATTCAGTTAAGGCACCATCAATTTCACGTCTTAGTGTGGCCTTCCGCGTGTCGTAGTGCTCTTCAAGTGTAGTAATTTCCGTTTGAATGCGTTCTTCCCATTTCCGGATATCCTTTTGGAAATGTAAGCGGAAATGAGTCCATTGATTAGCGGCTTCTTTATGGGTCTCTATGGCTTCTGCAAAAAATTGTTCAGCTTCTTTTTTGGCCTGACTGTAATTCAATCGGCTGGGCAGTTCAACGCCAAATTGATTATTACCATTTGTAATTCGTGAGAGCTGCTGCATGAGATGAGCGAGTTCAGTGGGGACAGTGTGGATATCAAAGGGAGTGGACCGGGCAGCGGTTCGGACTTCTTCCGTGAGTTTATCCATTATTGCTAGGTATTCAGGTGATGCATTCACCTTGAGAAGTGCTTCATAGCGACTGGACGGTGGGACAAACCCACGAGCCACTTGAGGATGAAGGAGTTTGAGTCCGTCTATAAGCAGAAGTTGGTTTTCAGGGCTGGGCACAACCCAGAAAGGCCAAAGGAGTTTGGCAATAAATTCATAGCATCCTTCATTGATTGGCTTAAAACCGTTATCAGCTCGCCGGATGTCATCAAGGAGAAGGTGGATGACTGCCAGTTCTAATCGTGAATCTAAAATCCAATCCCCGTTAACTTCGGGATCATCTAGAGTTTTGTCTTTGAGCTTGGACCCATCTAAGGCAAAGGGGAGTGTGAAGAGGGTTTCATCCCCTTTAGAGGTGCGTTTGGTAGAAACGATGAGTTCGATGTCTTTCCCAAATTTCTTAAACGGTGTCGGGTTGCCATCCCAATCTGCCACCCGGTCAGCGAACTTCTCGATGAATTGGCGTTTGACCTCAGTTAAAACGATTTTGGCATCTTTTGGGTTATGTGCCTTATCGGAGGCAATGGCGAACAGGAGATCCTCGGTGTGCTCGTAATAAAAACTGACGTCTCCCATTTGAATGGTTTCAATGCCGCCGTGGCCCAGCTCTTCAGCGAAAGCAGAGAGTGCGCTATAGAACCCACTGAAGATGGCTTCATCGACGCCCCGCTTACTGAAGGCCTTGTGTACTAGGACTTCACCAGTCCGTTTAAGTACATAGACATCCCGAATCATAAGAGCGTCACTGCTTAGGGCGTAACTATGTAAAAAACGTGACGGAAATTAGAATAACCCGACTTAACTCTCGGTGTGTTTTTTTCCGGTTCACTACGCCTTTATTCGGAAAAACCCGAACATGGTCGTGCTGTCTATGGCATCATCGGAACCCTGGTATATCACAAAACTCCGTCGGTTGGCAGATCCTCTCTTTTGGGTTCCTTTCGTTGCTATTGTGATTTTCAAACTCGCCATTTTTCATTACGCCTCACTTAGCTATCTGCTCCTTGGACAACACCCCACCTTCGGAATACATTTCGAAGTAGGTGAATATTATTCCGACTTTACCTATTATTACATGGCTTTTGTCCGGTTGTTTGTACAAGGAAACCTGCCCTACACGGAGGCATTATACACTATAGATGGCATTCAAGTCTACATCTATCCGCCTCTCTTTTTGTACATTCTCGGGGCTTTCTATTTTATTCCCTCCGACCGATTGTTTCCCGATATTGTATTTACTGCGGCGTCACTTGGTCGGGACTTGGATTTTCTCCGGGTAGGATTTGCGTTTATTGTGTTCGATTTGGCTACTTGTGTGCTAATGTACATCACGGCTCGGAGATTAACCACCAAACGGGTGATTCCGGTGGTGGTGATGCTTTTGTATGCACTGAATCCCGTGTCACTGTGGTGGGGTGACTATCTTTGGCTAAGTACGCCAATTCATACTTTCTTTCTTGTGCTGGGCTTTTACTTCATGATTCGAGGTGATCTCCGGTGGGCTGCCCTATGGATTGCGATTGGAACGATGGTGAAACAAACTGCAGCTTTACTGTTACCGGTCATTCTGTTCTTAGAATACCGCCATGGTATGAAACGAGTGCTCACCTCTCTGGGAATTATGGTGGGAGTAGCACTCGTTCTTTCGATGCCTTACCTTTTCTTCTACCCTCTCGATTATCTCCGAGTAGCGGTATCAGGGATGGGCTCCTACTGGTTTTATGATGTTCCTCCTGCTGCTACTCATCCTGTACCAATCTCCACCCTTGCTGTTTTTTGGCCAGAACCTTTCAAATTTATCGTTATCGCCGCTGTGTTCAATGGAATTCCGTGGGCGGTATCTCTTGGTCTTCTTTGGTTATTGGCTTACCTTATCCCCGAACAGCCAGAACAACGGTATCGAGAGCAAGTCGTGTTTCTGGGGTTGCTTCTTTCATTGGCGCTACATATCTTCTGGGCTCGGGGAATCTACAAGTATTATCTCATTGCTATGTTTCCATTCCTCATCTTGTTTGGCGCTGTCTTACAGGGACCGCTTATCCCCTCTCGTTCATTGAGTTGTCCTTTCTCCTCCCGATTACAGCAACACTTCCAAGGTCTCCATGCCCTGTTCAGTAAGTTGAGAATCCAATTTCGTAATCTTGGAGTGGCTATCGTAAATAATGTGGACACTTGGTGGTTTGTCATCGTCGGACTAGTGAGTATTGGAATCTTTGCGGTGCATCGTTACTATACTCAACTCATTCTGCTCTTGTTGTTTTTACCACTCATCGTGTATGCCTTCTACCATTATTATTGGCGGAAACGCCAAGACAAAAAGAATCTTCCTGTGAAATCGCAGTCTCAACCTGTTCTTAGCGCAGATAGCCATCGCTCTTCTAATCGGGAATAGAAAGGATAGGCGTGATGTAATTCTTATTCAGTTGTTTTTGTCCCGCATCTTGGACAATAGGCTTCAAACGGTTCGAGGAGTTGTTTTCCACATTGGGGACAATACTGGGGTGTTGAATGTATGGGGTGTTCCGTATGTGGGGATGGTTCTTCACGGTCCTGTAGGCCCCAGCAGACAAGTGGTGGGAAAAACAAAAAGATGAGCAGGGGAAAGCCAGGGATAATAAACCACAGAACGATCAATAGGACTGAGAGG
>JBHLQC010000140.1:0-4300 GCA_048885185.1 Candidatus Odinarchaeota archaeon
CTCCGATTCGAACTAGTTGAACCCAATGAACTGTGGAAAATTCACTTTGACGACGGCACACGATTTGCCAGTATCGATTTTGCTGGGCGCTTTGATCCCTTCGCCTATGACTCGACACAATCCTATCTAAAGGGTGTACTCGAACAAGAACATTACGAACAAGGCTGCTTCGTCGATGGCACGATTCGCCTTGCCAATGGTATAGAACACAAAATCGAATGCTTCGGTCACCGCGACCACTCATGGGGACTCCGTGACTACGCTGCGATCGATGAATGGAATTGGATTGCAGCCCAATTCTCTTGGTGTACCATTAACATCATCAAGCTCCACATGGGCAACAAACTCGAAACAGCAGGATTCCTATCCAGTCTAGTTGGAAACCAGCGTCTTACCGACATCTCAATCAAAACCCACTTCGAATCCGACGATGTAACTCCTCAAGGCTATACAATCCGTTTCACCGACGAACAAAAGAAGAACTGGCAACTCGATTCAATGAAACTCCAAACCATGATGTATCCTCCACGTCAATCTAAACCTGGACGAGAAACCAACATATACGAAATTGTATCCCAATTCACTCTCAAAGGTGATCCCAGTTTCGGCTATGGGATTGCGGAATTTCTCATCAGCCGAAAAACATCCATATAAACGGAAGGCGACTCATGCTAAATTTCAGCTATTTGATTCCTGGCGTTCTTGCGGGCTCAAGTATGCCACGAGGAAGACAAGACCTGGAACGACTTATGGATGAAGGCATCGAAGTTCTCGTCACTGCCATGGAAGAATCTCTCAACGAAGACCTCGTTAAAGACGTAGGCCTGGAATACCACTATTATCCTGTAGCTCCCTATGGAACTCCAACTCTTCAACAAATCAACGACTTTGTCGCCCTCGTAAACACAAATCGCGTCAAGAACAGACCTGTCGCCATACATTGTTACATGGGCTGGGGGCGTACTGGTACATTACTAGCCGCATATCTCATTAGCGAAGGAATGAATGCCGAAGAGGCCATCTATGAAGTACGAGATAAACGTTCAGGGTCCATCGAGACTCGTGGTCAGGAAAAAATACTTCACAGATACGCTCATGAACTCGCAGCACGACGATAGATTTGCTACTCTTTCTTCCAGAGTTCATCTCCGATATACGGGCCAATACCACTGGAATCTTTTGGTCCTACTTTGACTGTCCATTTTGATGCTTCTTCGGTTTCTCCACTAAGTCGAGCTGCCATACCTGGACTAATGAGAATGCGATGATTGACCTTCTTTTCTACACCAGATTCTTTGATGGCCTCAGCAATTACATCAGCAGTAAGTTTTCTACCTGCAACTGCAGACTGAATACTTAGCCCTTCCGTGTCAACTACGACCAGGTAGGCGTCAATTCCAGCCTGTTTAATATCACTTTCAACGGTGAAATAAGTGAGAGCAAAATTCGACGTATACATCACTGGTGAATCCTTTGTTGGATGCCCAAATTCACGAAGTCCCGGTTCAACAGCAACCGGTTTCACTGGGTCCGTATAGAGATTCGTCCTAAGAAATGTTAGTGGCAACTGAACCCACATATCCAGGCTATGCAACACCATGATATCCGCATATCGTATAATCATCGAGGCTCCAGCCAGCACTTCTTGCCATTTCGCCAGCTCTTCTGCTTCTCCCTCCTTATGATCTCCCCACACAGAAATCGGAGATGCTAGGAGTGGAAAACCAACACCTTCATCATTTTCCCGAGTCGCTGCACGCCGCAGCATTGTGAAATCATCAACCGTAGATCCCAAGGCTGCACCAAACTCATTCCCCGGATCGAGTACCACATCAAGTCCCATCTGATTAAAAGTAGAAGATAGGGACTTTAGCGTGCTCAAATCACCAGGGGCATAAACAACAACAGGTAGTTGATATTTCATAGCAATCTCTGAAACTTCTTGCCATGTGTCAGTTGTTGCAGCATAAAGAAGGGGTCGCTTGGATTGTAGTGCTTCTGCACCCGCCACAAGCACCTTTGGATTCAGCGAACATAACATAATTGGCCAGTTAGTGATTTCGCCCAATCGTTTGGCCGCCTCGGCAAATTTCTTCGGATCACCCGATACTGAGCGTAGTGCAATGCCGTCTAGGCGTAAATCCATGCCAATATACACATACGTCCAGTTCTCAATTTCTTTCACACGCTTCTTCATTTCTTCAGATGCAGCAGTATCAGCCACATCTACAAAGAATGCTGTAGGATGCATATACCGCAAGTCGTGCCGGTAGAGAACCAGTTCACCACCAATCGAAACCTTGTTTTCACCACTCCCAATAACCACTTCTCGAACTGGTGGACGCATTAATTCTTCTAATTTATCGCGCTTGTTAGCGTATTTCCTTTCACGATATAAAGGCATACATGCCTTAATCCCAAGCGTATATTCTGCTGCCTTGGTCGCAAACGCCATACAATTTGCCTCCCCACACTCACCGCAATTAGTCTGGGGAAGTAGTGGATAGATGTCCATTGGACCAGCACGTTTAGCCATGAGAACACCTCATATTCTCTGAGTAGGCATCTGGTATGCCGAGTTTAGATAATTAGCTTTTGTGCTTATGATAATATCCTGGTCGAATTTGCTGAATCAGCAACCCAAAAGCTGCCTTTGAAACAGCAATACCTGCATTTTTAACATATGTTGAGAACGTTTCTGTGTTATAAACGCAATAGAAATCCTAGCAGTAGGTTTCGGGGTTCATCTGATGTCGCAACCTTTGATCATGCGATATGGGGAAAGTAGTGACACCAAGGAATTTGCTACAAAACTCGCTATAACTAAAACTCGAGAGAATCAGCTCTTGATTGCCATCCGAACAAAAGATGGAAGACTAAAACTAATTAGTTGGCAAGTACGGCGAGATGGAACACTCTTGCCGCTAAGTGATAGTGGTGAGGACGGACCAGAGGTCACGAATATTGGCCTGGCTCGAGGGAAGAAAATTATCACTGCATACAGTTCAGAGTCAAATCATCTTCAATTAAGTAGTTGGACCATAAAGAAAGATGGAGTGATTAAACAGGTTGCAGACAGTGGGCCCCAACCAGAGGTTGTCAACGAAATTAGAATAGCATTAATTTCAAACACGATTTTTGTGACCGTATGTCGAACCAATGAAGATACTTTGAAACTGATAAGTTGGCGTTTGAAAAAAGACGGAACGTTCCAACGATTAGATGAAGCAGCCATTCCTTCCCAAAAGGTCTCTGAAATTTCAGTTCAAGTAATCGCTGATCGTAATCAACTAGTAACCTCTATTGGAACAGACATGAACCTACTCAAGCTCTATGCCTGGGACATTTCGTCAAAGGGAAACATCACGATTCTAGGTGATAGTGGATTCCAGGCGGGGAAAGCCACGATTATTCGTTCCGAGTATCTTGACCCACATCTCATTACATCTGGACGTGCAGGGAATGGACGGCTCAAATTAATTGCCTGGCAAATAAGTGACGATGGAAAAACAATCACACGTTTAAGCGATAGTGGCGATCAAGCTGGCATCATAAATGATAATGCCTTGATGAGTCTATCAGGAAAGTTAGTCTCAGCAGTTCGGACAAGTGCAGATAACCTAAAACTAATTGCCTGGCATCTTGGCTCAACAGGAGTCTTTACTCGGATTGGGGACTCTGGCTCACCAACTGATGAGATATCCCAAGTTACGCTCTCCAAAGAAACAATTACTCGTCAAAACCTCATAGCAACTGCAGCACAATATCATGTTCCTCCAAGAAAAGAGCCCTCAACCGAAGACACAATTCACCAAGCAGGAAACATGGGGCTTATTTTGTGGATTTTCTAATACACAATTTTTAATACTAAATTGTTTAAAATATAGATACAAATATAAATAAACGCGTACTTCAAAAACAAACAAAAATACTATAAAATCCCTGTGGTTCACATGACACTAAATCACAAGAACCTTGAACGACTCACTGAAGGTTATACAATCATCATAGGAATCGGAGTCATCATCGCCATAGCAGGCATTATCGCGTTCTCCGTTCTATTACTCTTGAATATCTCTTGGTTCTCCATTTCTCTTATTTTCGTCTTCTTAGGTATGTGGATTGCTGCTAACCAATGGAACGAATTGAGCAAATGCAGAATAGCCGCGGGGTTTGTCGTCTCCATTACCCGTCCAACGCGCATAACAACTGCGGCAAATCTACTCAATATGAAACGGCATGATTTCATTCACAGCTTATCAAAAATCATTACGCGTGGGGTCGTTGAAATCGAAATATA
>JBHLQC010000141.1:0-4199 GCA_048885185.1 Candidatus Odinarchaeota archaeon
ATCGGCTTACTATATGGATTTCCTTAAGAAAAGGTAATCAATATAAAACAGGAAAACTTCGGAGAAATAATCACGCCTAGTTCTGTAACATTCGAGAAATTACCCCTTACTCTTCGAGTTCTAAATGAACTACGTTGAGAATTCAACCCGTATCAATCAATGTGATACTTGTGTGCTGCAACGCCGTTAGAGATCTGAGGCGGTTTCCTGAAGATTTAGATAAGTAATTAAAAATTAATGATATGCGTTAGGTATTTAGATAACCTAATAATAAAATTAGTTTGACCTAAGCTACAGAGCTCGAGTTCGTCAGGAGCGTAACCACATGAAAGACGAGTCGTTAGAGCTACCAACCTTTTCAAAGGCGTTAAAATCGCAGTATCCTATTTCCGATATCGAAATTCGAGATAACCTACTTACACTCACAACAGATACAACAACATACGTAGATCTGAGCACGCATCTCAAAGAACACGGCTTTTCGCGTTGTTTGACTGTCACAGTCATCGACTGGCTAGAACAAGGGGAATTTGAAATTTACTATTTAGTTCACCATCTGGCAAGTAACATTTACGTAAAAGTGGCTACACGCATCCCACGAAGCAAGCCTGAGATTGCAAGTTTATCAACCCTCTGGGAATCTGCGGCCATGCATGAGAGGGAGATGTGGGAGCTTTTCGGGGTTAATTTTGTGGGAAATACGATGCTGAAGCCATTGTTCCTCGAAGATTGGACTGGAAAACCGCCATTGCGCAAAGACTTCGACTGGCGCAACTATGTCGACGAAGAATACTTCAAAGGGCGGGAGAAATAGAAAATGTCTCGAATTTTTAATGTTCTAAAAAGTGTATTAGGGTTAGCTGTATCAAAGCCTATGACCTTTTCCTTTCCACCAGATATGCCGTTGACGGAGTTACACCGAGGACGTCAACTCTACAAACCTGAGTTATGTAAAGGCTGCAAAATCTGCGCAAATGTGTGTCCTAACAATGCGATCCAGATGGTGGAACGAGAAAAGAGTGAAGAAAACAAAACCGGTCTTCAACCCCAACTTGATTTTCGGAAATGTTGTTTCTGTGGCTTATGCGTAGACAATTGCCCCACCGGCGCCCTCTCCTTCACTAATTTCCCCGTTCTGCTCACAATGAAACCAGAAACCCTTAATTATACTCCCGAGATGCTGGCAGTGCCCCCAACACTGGAGCATCCTGAAGCCCCGAAAATAAAAAATACCGTTTCGTGGGCACGTTCACGGAGCATTTGGATTGTCAATTACATGACTGGTTGCTGTTTCATTGAAGCTGTTCCATGGGTGGCCAGTTCCTTCGATATGGAGCGTTTTGGGCTTCTCGCCGTTGGTTCCCCTCGGCACGCCGATTGTTTGCTTGTCGGTGGTTATGTCACGCCAAAGACGCTAAAACGGATCATCCGTATTTACTCTTTAATGCCTCAACCAAAATGGGTCATTGCCCTTGGCAATTGCCCTATGACAGGTGGGACCTACTGGGATAGCTATAACACCATCAAAGACATCAGCAAGTACATTCCCGTGGACATCTGGATTGCGGGGTGTCCACCACGCCCTGAGCCCATCGGTGTTGCCGTTGTCCACGCCATCCAAGCCATTCAAGGCGGATATATCGGTAAAGAGGAGAAAACGAACACTGATGCTGGAAAAATGGAAGTGGCTCCCTATCCACTAACAAGCGCGAATGCCAGCCAAGCTGAATTCGACGTTGTCTTCGGATCACAACATCCTGCCTCAGGGAACTTTAACATGGCTCTCAAATTGGATGGCGAAGTAATCGTTGATGCTACACCCTACCCGGGATATTTACATCGTGGCTTCGAAAAGCTCATGGAATACCGTACATGGCAGCAAAATACGATGCTCGTTCCTCGAATCTGTGTACTTGATGGCGCTTCCTACGAACTCGCCTACATGGGCGTTACAGAAAAACTTGGTGGAATTGTGGTTCCTCAGCGTGGACAGTATTTACGTGTAGTTCAAGCTGAACTATCGCGGATTCAAAGTCACCTGATGAACCTTGGGTTTGGCGGCGCAGCAACAGGCTTCGATACCATTGAACGCCTTATCTGGGGTGACCGCGATCAAGTGCTACTATTACTAGAAGAACTCACCGGGGCAAGGATCTATCATATTTACAACACCATCGGAGGCGTCCGCCGCGACCTTCAACCGAACTTCCAACAGAAAGCTGAACAACTAATTCACTATCTCCGAAAGCGCCTTCATACCTATGATGACCTTTTAATCCATAACAAAACCTTCATCGACCGAACAGAAGGACTCGGTGTCCTATCAAAAGAAACCGCAATTCAAAATGATGTCACAGGACCCAATCTACGTGCCTGCGGCGTCGATTTTGACATCAGAACAACAATCCCTTACGAAGCCTATCAAGAGGTAGGTATTAACACGGTCACTACCACAAAAGGTGACGCCTATCACCGGTTCCTTTGTCGTCGACTGGAAATCGAAGAGAGCCTCAACATCATTGAACGCGCCTTGGACCAACTTCCCAGCGGACCAGTCTGCGAAACAAAGACACCGGAAGACAAGAAAATCACATGGAGGTTAAAGATTCCCGCAGGCGAAGCGTTCCATTTCATTGAAGCCGGTCGCGGAGAACTCTGTTTCCATGCCATCAGCACTGGTGAGAACACTCCCTACCGCATAAAAGTTCGTGGGCCAACCTTTGGAACAATCCTTGTCATGTTCCCCAAGCTGCTCCGCGGTCTGAAAATCGCCGATATCCCAGTCATTTATTGGAGCCTTGACCAGTGCCCAGCAGATCACGATCGATAATCACAATGTCAATTATCAGATTCTGAACGCCTTTTGAAAGAAAGGAAGTGAAAAATGGAGGTTCCAGAGCTCGCTTAGCGAAAGGAATGGAAGCACAGGTACTGGGTTTAGGCAATTTTACACGTGCGAATGGAATTTAAGCGCCGGTTAAAATAAGCCTTTGTTGGTGAGGGATAGTGACTGGATCTGAAGTCGAAGAAAGTTTGCATCATAAATCCGAGCGCCGGGCTATGCATATCATTACTGATGCGGTGTTTGGTCTCGCCCTTGGACTGGCAGCCTTTAGTTTAGTTGAATATCAAATTGTCACCGTGGAAGATGTCTATTTTGCGATTGGTTTCTTTGCGATTACCTTTTTCCTTCTCGTCCTCTTTTGGATATGGATTCGGCGATTCTTCGAGGACCTACCGATCTACGGTGGCGCATTGCTCGGGATTCTCTTTGCCTTGTGTTTTCTGGTCGCGCTGTTACCGTTTATCATGCGGTTATTTTTCATCCACATGTATGGGGGCACCCCAGAGGTCGCGGCGTTTGCGCTGGTCACCTTGTATCCCCTCGATATGGGCGCCATCGGTCTGTTCGTAGGCGTATTACACCTTCTCTTCCTAAAACAAGCGCGGGCAAGAACTCCGTGGGCTGATTACAAGCACATCGCCTCCGATAGTGTGGCTGCGCTCGCTCTTGGATCAGGATTTCTCATATCCACCGTAATTCCGCCAACTATGACGTTTGGAGAGCTGCTCCCAATCGGAATTCCTCCTCCACTAGCTACGCTTCCAGCTCGTTTTGGTGTCTGGATTCCCCTAGCGATTCTTTGCGTAATTGCATTCATTGGAGTAGAAGTGGCGCTCCGGAGAATACAACCTACATGACCACTTACTAATTGATCTCCAGATCAAGCATGAAATGGGTGTTTGTCGTCGTAGTCAACGCGATTTAGAATCTGAAAAGATACCCCCCCCCATTCAGCCTTCTGCGGTACTGAGAAAACAACTATGCGGGTGGTCGGGATTGTCTACGAGGATGCGTCCTGGGCTGGTATGTTCGATGACGGCGGTGATGATGAGTTGAAAATCGAAGCCCTGGCACAAAGACTGAATGCGGTGATAGTGTTCTTCAGGTAATGGAGTAATCAAGCATCGTCACCGGGGGGTAGTGGGTGATTAGAACGCTGCTGATTAGAATGAAGCTACCCCTTCTCAAAAGTGTTGACTCAGCAGAGGGCAATAACTCCCTCTGTGCGTGATATATATCATTCTTGTAGAGCTAGAAAACAGACGGGGGGCTGTTAGGTTTTCTTTTTGATGATGGCTACATATTGTGCGTCATCTGAATCTATGAATTTCTGAACCGTCCATTTTGTTCCGTT
>JBHLQC010000142.1:0-4178 GCA_048885185.1 Candidatus Odinarchaeota archaeon
GGCGCCGGAGATTATATGCCTGATGCTGTTCAAGTGATGAAAGAAATCGTTACTGAACACGATGTCAAAGTGCTAATATTTCTTTCAAACGCTGGCCTTCAAGTGATTAAATGGTACAAGCTAATGGATGACTTGAAGTCAATAAGTTCGAAGGTCCGAACCGAAATTGATGCAAATACTCCATTCATTGCAGGAACACTTCAGAAGGGCACGTACCGTTTTCTTGTGGTTATGCCTGCTTCTGCCAACACTGTGGCAAAAATCGCGTACGGTATCGCAGACACCTTGATAACGAATTCTGTAGCCCAAGCCATGAAAACGGGTGTTCCCATCTACATCTACCCCGTAGATCAAACGCCTGGTAGTGTTACAACCGTCTTACCAAGTGGAGAGAAAATGGAGTTAACCACTCGGAAAGTTGATCTTGAAAATGTCGAGCGACTCCGCTCAATGGCGGGAATGACCGTTCTTGCTCACCCCTCTGAGATAAAAACCCATCTTCAGAAATATGTTGAATAGAGTGCATTCATCGTTTAGGGAGTACTCCTGCTTCCGTAAGCAGCCATTGTGTATCTTGATGGATTTCTTCACGAATTTTCGTAAGGTCCTCTTTAGCAAACCAGGCACCTTCTCCGACATCCGAGGCTGGTTCAAACTCTCCCTGCTTAACCTTGGCAACAACATCTAGGTAGATTATGTGATCAAGTAGGGAACCGTCAGAATCCCGAATTATTCGCTCCATGGGGCGTACCCAGTGGAGGATGTGAATTTCTAATCCAGTCTCTTCTCGAACCTCGCGTCGCACTCCATCCTCTAATGATTCACCGGGTTCAAGACGACCTCCAGGGCAAATGTATTTTCCCGCCCAGAACCCTTCTTTTTCAGGAACATGTTTGACAAGCAACACTCGATTTTGCTCGTCGAGTATCACGGCACCGACGCAAGGAACAATTCGTCCAGTCATGAAAATCAACGTGTCTCCCTTATCTTAGTTCTGTTGTTAAATGTCTCACCGTTTCACAACTAATCGGGGTTTTTGGAAAGAGAAACGCTTAAATTGGTTCAGGGGCAACGCCCTTAATCACCATATTATTTCATGACCATAAAGTAATTGTGAGGTCGTCATCGATGGGAACAATCAAGATCGCTCTTGCTGGAATTGGTAACTGTGCCAGCAGTCTCGTGCAAGCACTTCATCATTACGGTAATCCAAGTCAAGCAACTGAAAGTGCTGGGCTCGCTCATCCAATGCTTGGTAACTATGCCGTGAGTGATATCGACGTTGTCGCTGCCTTCGATGTGAGTAAACACAAAGTTGGGAAACCTCTCAACGAGGCAATTTTTGCACAACCAAATAATGCTCCGAAATTCGCTGATATTCCAGGAATGAAAATCATTGTGCAACGTGGACCAACGCTTGACGGAATAACCCCCGAACTCCAGGAGCTAGTTGAAGAAAGTGACACCAAACCAGTCGATGTAGCAGCCAAACTCAAAGAAAGTGGAGCCCAGATTTTAGTTGGCTTACTACCTAGCGGTGCTAGTGAAGCCACACACTTCTACGCTGATGCTGCTCTGAAAGCCGGGTGTGGGTATATCAATGCATCACCAGTCCTTCTAGTTACTGACTCTGAATGGGCTCAACGTTTCAGATTAGCCAATCTTCCCTTGGTTGGTGATGACTTGATGAGCCAATTGGGTGCAACAGCACTTCACCGAGCCCTCTTGGACTTTCTGGTCAAACGTGGTGTCCGTATCATGGAAAGTTATCAACTTGATGTTGGTGGCGGAACGGAATCACTCGAGTCGCTTCATCGTGCTCGTGATCAAAAACGTAGCCTAAAAACACAGAGTGTTTCTGCAGAAGTGCCATATGAAGTACCTGTCACTGCTGGTTCATCTGACTACGTGTATTTCTTAGGTAATCGACGTGAGAGCTACTTTTACCTCCGTGGTCGATATATTGGTGATGCGGATTTCAAGATAGATCTCCGTTTAGTTAGCCAGGATGCTCCCAATAGCACATCCATTCTCCTTGATGTTATTCGTGGGGTGCAAATTGGGTTTGATAGGGGGTTTGTGGGTCCAATTGATGCGGTGTGCTCATATGGGTTTAAAGCTCCGCCCCGTTCATATCCCCTTTCTCTGAGTGAGGCTATCTTTGAGCATTTCATTCGAAGTACTCGTCCCATCTAAATAATCGGTTTCCACCGTTCTTTTATAAGCAATGGAGTGAAACGACCCTTGGTCACGTCAATACGAGACCTAAGGGTTGTGAATGATAATGCGAATTGGAATTGCCATGAGTCGCGATCGCCCTAATTGGCCCGTCCGACGACTTATTCGTGTGTTAGAATCCCGTTCTTGCGAAGCTGTGACTTTTTGCCTAAAGGACATCTCGGTCCACATGGATTCTGAGAGGATGCAGTTTCTGCTGCCCCGACGACGTCCTCTTGATGCTAATGGGTTGATTCTTCGTAGTATTGGAGGAGGTTCCACCGATCAAATTACAAGTCGGATTTCTGTGTTGGAGGCGATGGAATTCTCCGGAATTCGTGTTTTCAACAGTGCCTATAGTCATCGGCGGGCAAAGGATAAACTCGCAACTCTCGTGTGGTTGGCCCATCATGGCATTCCTATCCCCCGAACTACTGTTACTGAACGACTCGCTGTAGCCGTGGCAAGCACTAAGCGTTATAAGGACATTGTGACAAAACCGTTACGTGGATCTCAAGGGCAAGGGATTTTCCGATTAGATGATCCTGACCTTGCATTTCGAATTTTCAAGATTCTCCAAACTGCAAATCAGACCATACTCATCCAAGAATTCATCGAGACTCCGGGTCGAGATATTCGAGTCTTTGTTGTAGGAAATCGAGTGATTGGAGCGATGTATCGATATGCGAAACCTGGGGCTTGGAAGACCAATGTCTCACGAGGCGGGAAACCAGTAAAATGTCCAATTTCAAAGGATCTTGAGCAATTGGCTATCAATGCATCAAAGGCAATGCAAATGGATTTTGCTGGTATTGACATCCTCGAATCGAAAACTGGGCTCGTGGTGAGCGAGGTCAACTCAGCTCCGAACTGGAGTGGATTACAAAAGGCAACAGGAATTGATGCGGCGGAAGAAATCATTGCCTATCTCCTTCAACAATTGAAGGCATAATCTGGGACAAAAAGAGAAAAGAGGGAGAGCGGAGCGTATGGCATCGCACCTCCCTCTCTCTATGTGATTTTTGTTAAAATATTGGACCGCAAGGTCCATCTTGTCCTGGGTTCATTTGTTCCGCGCCTCGATTTATTCATTGAGGGTCTGTTGTGTCCACAGACCGGCGGATTTTGTTTAGTTTTTAAGCGTTATGGGTTGCAGGATTGATTTCTCAATGCAGTCAAGACTCAGCGAATTGCCTTTACAGCTTCTTTACAATAGGCTAAACTCAACGAAGTAGGATTTAGCGAGAGTGTAACTGTTGAATTGTAAAAAATATAATAGAGACCTTTTGGGTTTTGAAAAAACTACCAATTTTGAATGGAATATCCTTTTTCAATCCTGATGTGAAAATCGCGGTTTTGGGGATGCATCAGGGAGGTTGTAAGACACTCTTTGAATAACGACTCAGGCGATCTACACTTCTTACTATGTTCTCTGGTAATCCCCGTATCGCTTATAAACCGTTGAAATCACCCAAGCCGACTTATTGGGGCGAGATCCTTCGGACAAGGATTCAGTCCCACGCGAAAGGAATTGAAGGAGTGCATTGAATGATTTGGTCACTTGTCTCTAAATTATTGCACCGAGTATCGGTAAAGCCTTTCATTCGAAGCCTCGAAGACCCCGTGGCAGCTCAAGAAAAGGCTCTCAAAACGTTGCTCAATTATTCTGCAGGTACAACTTACGGAAAACGACACGGGTTTGATGACATTCATGGCTACCAGGATTTCATTGATAAGATTCCAGTAAACCAGTACAAGGATTTTGAGCCCTACATTCAGCAAGAGCTCAAAGGAATTCCTAATGTGTTTTATCCTGAACCAATTGAAGTGGTAATGGCAACCAGTGGAACTACTGGTGAACCAAAGCTTATCCCTTATACACGATTCTGCAATAAATCAGTTAATAGTATGCGTGTCCGAGTCTTTACTGCGGCAGATCAAATTCGACCTTTTCTTCATGG
>JBHLQC010000143.1:0-4131 GCA_048885185.1 Candidatus Odinarchaeota archaeon
GAGATGAAGCAACTCTCTTTCGACTAGCCGCGCAACTTGAAGCAGCCCGGCCTTGGATAAAACGCCAACCGCCTATCCATGTCTAATCTTTTTGGTTATCCTTCGTTTCTGATGCAAAAAACTGTGAAAGGCTAGGCCGTGCGGATTGATAGTCCTTCTCAATCCGTCTACTATCGATGAAGGATTTCAACAGAAGGGCTTCTTTTACCCGAAAATCGAGACCATTCGCCTCCTCGGATTTTGATTCACAGACAATACTCACCTTATCTAAGAACCGTTGTTCCCGTAGAACAGAGAGGAAAAGCTTCCAAGGCACATTACTGCCACCTTCGAGAGGAGCGTGACGAACCTCTCCACGACGCCCTGCGACGATACCTGAGAGGTGAACCGGTAATCGCCACCGAGACAAATCAATATTCTGCTCAATGAGTTCAAGCCGTCGTAGGATTCCCGATTCCGTTGTGACATCACCCCCTCTGGCAAAGTCATGCGCGAAATCCCAGCAAAATAAACAGCCTGCCTCACTCGCCACTGTGCAGGTGTCTTCAAAATTTCCAAAACCGGCAATTTTCCCTGCGACCTCAGGAGCTGGTACAGCGTTGATTCCTTCGTCTTCGGCTTTTGCCATGATTTGTTGTAGTCGTTCTTTCACCCGGGATTTGACCGCAGTTCCGCCTTGACGGGATCCGGCATGAAAGGTGACGTGTGTCGCTCCGACTGCATCGGCAATGTGTAAACAGCGTGTCATGTGTGCTCGACTTGTCCGAAGCTTGCTTTTCTCAGTAGTGGTGAGTGAAATCACATACGGACCATGAATACTGACATGAAACTCCAGCATCTGTTTTCCAATATCTGTTGCCCGTTCTCGGGAAGGATAACCGGGAAGCCCGCCCCGTGGTCGACCAAGAACATTAGACAGACACAGCAACTCTGCGGCTTTCAATTGTTCAGCCCGAAGAACAGTGGTCACTTGACGAACCATTGTATCTGATGTAAACGTACTAAATGGAAACGCTGCGAAACCAACGAAGGCTTGAGATTTTTCCGTCACGTGATATTCGCCACTGGAAGATGGCGTTAAGAGTGGCTTTAAGTGTGTGTAATGTACTTTACAGGATTTTTGACAGTTGTGAAGGTGTTCTGTTGTAATTCGAAAGGTTTATATTTGTGAACGATTCTATTCTAATTCAGAACGAATAAATTCTATCGTTTAGAAACCTTATCCACTCGTTTAATAACCGAATGGAGTCGAACCAGATGAAGAAAAATTACGAAAAACATTGTCGTGTCAAAGAAAAGGCATTAGTTGAATTTTTGAAATACAGTAAAATTGGATAGGAGTCACAGATTAGATGTTTGGTCGAAAGAAAGACAAGGAAAAGGAACGCGAAGACGAACTACGTGACGAAATGCATCGCCTTGAGGAACAAATGGCAGATCTACGTCGAAAGATGGAAAAAGAAAAAGATTACAAACGCGAAGCTCCGCCAAAACCTCCCAAGGAGCCACGAAGAGCGAAAGGTGTTCGGATCGATTTTGATGATGAGGCACTCCATGAAGAGATGGAAGAGTTTGGTCGAAAAATGGGTGCTTATGGAGTAGAACTAGGTGATTACATCAAAACGGTCGTCTCTGATGCGATGCGAGGAGCCAATAGAGCAATGCGTAGCGTGTTCATTGGTCCCAAAGGTGCTCGTGTTCGCATTGACGACAATGAAGTCAGTTGGGATCCTGAAGGAGTAGAAGCACGTCAGGTTCCACCAGAAGAAGCTCAACGACTACTCGCCCCCTTGGCCAGTGAGGAACGGATTCGCATCTTGTATTTGTTGGCTGATGAACCACGATATCATCAAGATCTCATGGAATTATCTGGATTAAAACCAGGCACTCTCCCTCATCATCTGAAACAATTAGAGGATGCGGGGTACGTGACACAGGAACGTGTCCGTGGTCGCTATCTGATTACCATCCCTGGTCGTATGGCATTGAAGCTAGCTGAGTATCTGCATAACCAAATGACCTCCGGAATTGGCAGAGAAACTGAATAAACGGAAGCGGTGAAGCCTGATGAGTCCACGTTTTTCATTGAATTATCGAAACAGGGATTTAGTATTAGGTGCCCTTGCTGGAACGGTTAAGCAGCCCACGGATATTGCTCAATCGGAGAAAGCGTTACTGAGTGTGAATGAAGGGTCACTCTATTTTCCGATCTTTCATCGGAACGTAGAGGTTGGTGGTGTCTTTATTGGTCTTGGTCAAGTTATTGTTGATGCTATTGTTGAGACCAGGCGTGGTGCTATTGGTCATAGCCGGGAGTTTCTTTGGAATGGCAGTTTGCTCATGCTTAGTGAAGATGGCAACTGGTCACCGCCAGAAACAACACCAGCTAAGGACAAACATTTGAAGGCGTATTTGCTTGAATCAGTAGATGAGGCTCAGGAGCGTGCTCAGGGGATTTTTAATCGGTTCTTCGAGTATAATCGGAATTGGTTTGATGAAACCTTTATCCAACGCCAACGAGGTTGGGTCGCTCAAATTTTGGATAGACAGCGTGGAAAATGTATTCTTATTGCAAGTGATGATCGGCTTATCTTGAAAATTGCCGATTGGAAAGTTGTCCTTAGTGGAAACAAGCTGATTGAAAAAGACGGTCGTAAAAAGGTCGTTGTCGCTGGAAGAGGAGGCACCGTTATCCGCTTAGGTTAATCTCACCCGGAGCCTAGGCGACCTCCTCTTCCCATTTATTTTTCTCATTCAATAATCATCTATTCATCTTTTTCTCTTCGAGTGGAAGAGCTTTTGAGGGCAAACGTACATGAAAAGGCGAATTTCGTCGGTATCTTTCTTTCTAAGATATTGATGAATCGGACCTAAAGGAGATACAAATTATGGCATCTGTGGATCATGAACCTTTAGTAAAGGCGTATCAAGCTCTTTTTGATGCAGCCCAAGATGATCTTGGAGAAATCGCCAAACATTTGACCAAGGCGAAAGGTCAAGGTATTCTTGATATTCTCGAACAGATCGCTGAATTATTGCAACGGATTCAGTCTGCCGCTTCAGCAAAAACTCTGGAAGTTGAAGTTGCTCGATCGATTGCACGAGACTTTGATACGGTCGCTACACGTTGGCGGGAATTAGAACATTACTTTGAGGAAGAAGTTCAGTATGATGATTATGTATATCGCTCCGACGAAGAACGGGCTGAAGCCGCTGAAAAGGCTAATATAATTATTCGCGAGCAAGCAAATCAAGCGCTAGACGCTGCAGGGACAATGTTTGGAGTTGCCCGGGAATGGCGTCGTGCTGCGAAATGCTTCAGCACTGTGGTGCAAGCAAGAAAGGTGGATGCTGCTCCCCTTGCTGCACTCCCTGCCATGATTCGTGAATATCGTTGTTATGAAGAATTAGAAGATGGCGCAACGGTGCTGAATATTGGACGTGCAATTCAGAAACTCCTTAGTGAAGTCAGCGGGGAGGTCTCTGAACAAGATCAAGCCATGCTAACAGACGCTGCTGACTTCTTTCGAAAAACAGCCATGACCGCAGTAACAAATCGTCAGAAAAATCCTGAACTCAATGTACCTTTAGCCGCGGTTTTTCTCTGGAATGAAGCGGAGGCTCTCGCCATCATTGCAGAACCAGAGGACGAAACAGCATTAAATCGATTTCGAGCTCTTGCGGAGTTCTTCGAACAAGCTGGCAAAGAGGAGCTAGCCCTTCCATCCCCCTCCATTCACAGGTTTGTTTCAAGTTACATGGAAGGTGCTTTTGCCAATCTACGGATTACACAGGACATCTCAGGTTATACGGTAGTTCAGGCGAGAGAGCAGAGTTTAGAGCTGACACAATATGCCGCAGATTTTATGCTGACGCTCATCGAACGATTGGGCTATCATCAGGTTAAGATTGTAGATGACCCAGAAAAAGCAATGAAGGGTTTGCTCGGGACACTTAATCTAATAGAACGTGGATTCGAAGGTTCCACTGCTTTTAAGGAACTAGCAAAACAAGCCGGCAATATTTTAGTTCAAGCTCAGCAACGCCAAGACCAGCGATTGATTGATATGGCTATGGTCTATCGGTGGCTCTCAGAAGGTTCAAGTGGTGCCCTATATGTAATTTGTCTAA
>JBHLQC010000144.1:0-4082 GCA_048885185.1 Candidatus Odinarchaeota archaeon
TGCCTGATTTATCTCAGACAATGCTGGAAGTGTTTGATCTCCGGATGGCCGTGACCAAGGCTCTTCAAGAGGCAGGACTAGCGCCAGTGGTGTTTCTTCCAAGTAACATCTTTTTCATGACAAGTGGAGAAATCTCAGGTCATTTTAGTGGCGGTTACCGCCAGTACCTCAGTTTAGGCATGACATTAGTTTTCAGCGGTGATATGTGTGCTGACACACAACGAGGGTTCAGTGTATGTTCTGGTGATAAAGTGGTACAATTGCTAGCATTACTTTTACACCCGGAACAAGTGATTTTTGCTACAGATGTTGCTGGCCTTTTTACGGCAGATCCAAAACTTGAGCCTAAGGCTGAACTCATCTCTGAGATCGCTTTGAGTCAAATCCATAAGTACGAGAAAATGGCTGATGAAGCCGCCACACCAGATATTACGAAAGGTATGCGTGGAAAACTCGATGAAATCAAACGGTTTGAACCTATCCTTAAAGCTGGAGCTAAAGTGGTAATTCTGGGGATGATGGAATCAGGTATTCTACGCCGATACACAGAAAACGATTCTGAAGTGCCCTGTACTAGGATCGTTCTTTAAATGGGTGGAGTCTCAGTTTCAATTTCTTCTGCTATCGAATCAGGTAGATCTTGGGCTTTTTTGATTGGATGGCTGTAGCCTTTTCGTGTAAGGTACCATCCAAGAAGGGCAACAAATGAGACAGCCGAGAAGGTCAGTGGGAACCCGTAGATTGGTAGGAGTGTACTGAAGATGATGAGTAGGGGCATTCCCAGGAGTAATGCTAGCGTTGGGCGGAAGGAATAGAGACTATTTCGGAATCGAGTTGGCACTACATCAATCATTACACGTGAATGTAGGATGTTTGCTAGCGATGCAAAGAGTTCACCTATGAGGAAAATTCCGAAAATTATGCTGATTGGAATAATGGATGCGAATGGAATATCTAAGAAGATAGTGACAAGGTGTGGAAATGGATATAGAGAGATCCACGGGATTGGGATTAGCATAAGGGGATCCGGTGTTGCCGGTGGTGGGAAGAAATAGGTTGTCAAGGCTAGAAGTACGTAGAACAAGAATCCGACGAATTGAAGGAATCGGAATCGGGGAACCCATTTGACAGGATCAAACCGTTTGGCTAATACACCACTACGTTCTTGTATTAATGCTTCTGGTGCGAAGATGATCGTTCGAAAGAAGGAGACCATCACGTCACTGAAAAGATAGCCAAAATAGAGGGGAAATAGGAGAATGTTCCACCAGAGGGTACCAGTCGCCCAGATTAATACTTCGCCGAATATTGTGAAACCTACAAACTTAGAAGAAAACGAAAACTTTACTCCATCTTTTAGAATAGATCCGTACTCAGAAATTGATGGTCGACCTTCGTTTTTCTTGCGAACACCGGGAAGGTCGCGCACGACAATTATTATAATCAAGGCTATGATGATACTAAGAATTGCTTGGATTAGAAAGACTAGTTGACGGTTATACATCATGGCAATAACACTGCCTGGTATCAGTACGGCGATTGATGCTATTTGAAAGACCATCCCTAATCTTCCCGAGAAGACCCCATACTGTTTTCGATCTTTATCCTTAGGCATGGCGACACGGTAGTTGTTATCAAACCATGCTTGAAAGGCTCCACTCTCTTGAGATGCACCCAAACCGAACAAGACGTAAATGAGGACAAAGTAAAGGAAAGGAGTGGTCATCGTGACTTGGGCGGTTATCCAATAGGCGATGGCGTAGCAGACGAGGGCAGAAGCAATGATCCAGCGATGACCAATCCAATCGCCAAGCGCCGCAGTGGGGTAATCAAGAGCCGCCTGTATTGCCATCTGTATTACAACAAGTATTCCTACGAGTGCAAGCCCGGCGATGTAGTCACCGCCTCCCAGATTTGTAGCAATGAAAATCATGTAAAAGGTTGTGGAGATTTGGAAAACACCTGCGAAGACTGGGAGGAGTATAGCGAGGATTTTAGCTATTCGCATTCCTTCGTCGGTTGCATCTTTTAGTCCGAATAGCCGGGCGAGTAAACTCATTACGATTACTCCTGTAGGATGGTCAGCAGAGGTTTGATAGACGCTCACTTGCTTCTTTGATGATAAAGGTGTTGTTCATCAGTAGTATTCGTAGATGACTGACTTATTTTAACTTAAACTGAATTCGAAAACGAAGTTATGATGAAAGCAAAAGAGTTCAGAAGAGAAGGGGTCAGCATTCACATATGCACATATTTCTGGCAAGGTTTCCTCTAGCAACTATTGATTTTTACATGAATAGGAGTGACTATATTAACAAAGAACCCATCACATATTTTGAATAAACAGTAATTCAAAGGTGCAGCGGAATGGCGGTCAACATTGTAACTTTCTTCTCATCAGTATCCCCTCCAGAGCGAATTTCTGAGATTACTAGTAAATTAAATGCCACAAAAGCGCGGATTTTTTCACCCGATTCATTTTTCAAAGAAGGTGTCAAAGAGGACAAAAAGATTCGAGAACAACATAACTACTTGTTTATTGGAACAGGGGGAACTGAAGCAGACGCTGTTAACTTCATCTCAAAGTCAAAGATTACACCTCCTATTCTTCTTCTAAGTCATGAGGGAAGTAATTCACTGCCAGCGGCTATGGAGATTCGGTCATATTTGCAGAAACAGGAAATTCCTGCTCGAATCATCCATGATTCACTGGAAAACCTCACCACAAGAATTGAAGATTGGGAGAACTTTACTGAGGTAATCGCTCGAATTCGAGATAGTCGGATTGGTGTTGTTGGAAAAGCTTCCCCGTGGTTAATGGCATCAGATATTGATCGATCGGCGGTTAGTAAACGGTGGGGTGTGGAATTCAAGAACTATTCATTGAACACTATTATTGAGAGAAAGGATGATGACTTATGGGAAGAATTTCGTCCTCATCTCGAACAGTTTCTGTCCAACGCATCTAACATTGAATGCAGTAATGCGGATATTCGGCAAGCTGCTATTATTGCTCAAGCCGTAGCTGCGCTAGTTCGAAATCATGATCTCAATGCGGTGACCATGGAATGCTTCAAGCTCCTTGAAGAAACCGAAGTCTCAGGCTGCTTTGCCACTTCACACATAAACACCTTAGAGGGGATTGTCGCAGGGTGTGAGGGGGATTTACCAACCACTTTCACTATGCTGTTAGCCAAATACCTGACGAATCAACCCGCGTTTATGGCTAATGTTGTGGATGTGAATGTAGACAACAACTCGGTAGTCTTTGCCCACTGCACTGTTCCTACATCGATTCTAGAATCATATGATATTACAAGCCATTATGAATCAGGAAAAAGTGTAGCCATTCGGGGTCGATTTCCATTCCGAGATATTACGGTCTTCAAAATGTTCGGAGAAGATCTCACAAGCTTCTGGGTGTCAGAGGGAGTAATCACAAAAAACCTATCAAACAAGGAACAATGTCGCACGCAGATTCGAACAACGATCACTGACCCAGTCAGTTATTTCCTCTCTTCCTCTCTGGCCAACCATCACGTCATTATTCCAGGGAAACATAAACGCCGTATCATCGACTTTTTTGACTTTATTCAACGCCAATAATCATTCGTTTTCCTTTCTTGAGCGGGTGTAATGGATCACAAAAACGAAGGTCCGTTTTTGAAGATATCCTAAACCTTTATGTAATGGCATTCGAAGCTCTTCCATTCACTAATTATGAATCGAAACGGAAAATACTCATTGTAGGTGTCGATGTATGAAAGTCAAACGTCACCCGGACGACCGTCCTTTAACCTGGCATGATCTTTGGTTTTTAGAAGCTGCCATTTCGTTAGTTGTTGTTGGCGGGATTTATGTTCTCATCGCTCAATTCGTTGCCCTTCTCACGCCCTACCTTGTGTTTGTGGTATTCTTAGGAATCGCAGGTCTGGGTGTCGTTGTTGTGGCTTTATACATCGTTTCTCATGAGAGACGGTTAGGACGGAGAAAGGATCTCATCGAACCTGTTTCAAATATCCAAGATTTGACCTCTGAACAGAAACATTCGATTAAGTGGGATCAATTGGTCAAACGCATGT
>JBHLQC010000145.1:0-4072 GCA_048885185.1 Candidatus Odinarchaeota archaeon
TAATCTTCTTCATAATGATGGTATTCCTGGGAATCACCAGCGCCGTTTCATTAGTTGAGGCCATCGTTACTGCTGTAATCGACAAATTTGGCTGGCCAAGATCACGGACAGTCATTGTTGTTGTTCTACTAATCTTCTGCATGGGACTTCCATTCGTCAACTGGATAGAAGCTCCAGGGTTAGCAGGGTCAGTGGATGTAACGTGGGGTCTCTTCCTCCTCGATGTAGTCGATTATTACGTCGAATTCTATGGACTAGTCATTGTATCCCTGTTCTTGATGCTTATCATGGGCTGGGTATACGGTGGCGGCAAAATCGTAGGTGATGCCAATGAGTCCGGTGACTTCAAATTACCTAGTTGGTATAAGTGGTTTATCAAAATCGTTTCACCAATTGGTATCATCATTGCACTGGGCTTCATTGTGTACAATAACTTCATACTTGGAGTCGCGAGTGTCGGTGCTGGGTTCAATCAAGGAGTTTACGGTGCAGGGACTGGGTTTGAATTTCTCATACCTGGACTCTGGGTAGTGATACTAGTCGTTGTTGCGTTCGTACTCTGGCGTCTCAAAGGAGTTGATTAGCATGGGATTAATGGACATATTTTTTGGATATTTCGAGCGGTACGGCATTTGGGGCGGCTTCATTTGGCCGATCATCATTGCCATAATTACTGGAATTGCTGGGTTTGTCTGGATAACAATGGGGGCTGTTCCCATTGTTGTGGGAATCCTAGTCCTGGATACCCTTTTGACCTATGGGTTGCTAGTCTTCTTCTTTTACGTAATGTATTTGGGCCGTCCAAAATAGCCATACGGCCCTCCCTCCCTTTTTTTAAGAGAGTGATATAATGACAACTGGATTACAAAAAGTAATGAAACCGATACGACGACGACGATTGTTCCTTTATGCGATATGCCTAATTATAGTGATTGGGTTAGGTCTGTCCGTCGTTATCCAATTCATAAGCCTTGGATTCGTTGAACAGGTTCTGTATACCTCCCTTGGAGGGATATTTCTAATCTTAGCTGCAGTCATGTTCGTCTATTTACAATTAATTCAATTGCAAAGAGCAGAATATGTTGCACGGCTCGCTGCGAAACATAATGGAGTAATGCGCTTAGAGTATATGACCAAGGACTTATTGCTACCAGAAAATAAAGCGCGTTCAACTATGCATTACTTCGTGAAGAAGAAATTAGCAGTGACTAAGAAAGAGGGTGAACGTTGGACGTTTCCGACTCTGCAAAAGAAGTAATCCGTTCAAGAAAAGAATGCTGAAATGGCATTGTCATAATCAATTATCTGTTTATAACTCTTGAAAGATTTCTTCTCGCCTTTCCGATTCATCCATTCTCCTTCAACATCGATAAGACGAAGCGTTCCCTGTTCTGCAATGGTAATGTGAGACCAGTTCCAGTATTCGAGGGTACCCTTGTTGAGTACGATTGAAAGTTCTGTTTGTTTTGTATCATATCCAATCAGGAGTTTCAATCTATTGCGAAAAGTCATGTCAAATTCTTTTGGTTCCGCTTCTTTGTCATCCTTTGGCCAGGCTCGAATATTGATTCCAAAGTCTTCATGAATATGACCCACAAGTGTCAAGAAAGGTCTTTTTCTGTCAATAAATTTCCGAAGCCCAGTACTGCCCTTCCGTGCTCCCCATAGATGAGGAGGAACTCCAAACCGACCTAAACGGTCACGTATTCCATAAGGTGGAGAATGAACAACGAGGATAGTCTTTTCAGATTGTGGTGAACTCTTTGACCAGGGCGTTTCTAGAGCCCATTCCATGTTTTCTTCAGTTCGTTCACCAGGAAATGTATAATTAATGGGGTTTGACCCTTCGGCTCCAATCAGAGTGAAACCCTCTAGGTTATAGACGTTTCCGGGCCAAGTTATTCGTTTAGTGGTGAGATCCATATACACTGGTTTTTCGTATATCACAATCTCTTGTTGTGGAGCCTTCTTATTACCTCCAATATCAAAAAGTTGGTCCGATCCTAAATCTTGAACTGCCTCAGTTGTAGAACCAAATATTTCATAATTCCCGGCGGCTAGTAACGTCGGCAGTTTAGTTACAAGTAAATTACTAAAAAGTTGACTTAACGCTTTGACTGAATCTTGCGTTATTTTGTTAATATCCTTATCTGCTCTCAGGTACGCCGGCTCTTCAAGAAAGTCTCCATCAAAGACTAAAAGATCTGTCTTTATTTGCTCTAACGTTTTTAGAAACACTCGACACTTACCAAGCGACTCGTGGGGGTCACCGCTTCCTACAAAGGAAAATACCTTATTATCAGCTAGAACGGCTTCGGCTTTTTTCAAATCGATGGACGGTTTCTTTTTCCAGAATAACACCACAGTTATAACCTCAGACAACTTCTAAGAGAGAATATTAGTCAGTTCACTTGTTCACTTCTCTTATCTGTTGTGGAAACTATAACTAATCGTGAAGAATCAACCGAAATCAGGAGAGCCTACCTTGAGCGAGAAAAAACAAATGTATCTTGTTCAAATCGAATGTTACGATGCTCTCGGATATTACGAAGAAAATGCACAACGCATCTTGTTAGTTATGGAGTCCTTAGGAAAAGCCAAAACAGTCAAACGAGATTGGGTTCGAGGTCAAGCCGTTGGCGGTTCCTGGGCCCGGGCATTGCGATTTACCTTCAAAACCAAGGCAGATCCAATTCAAATCAAGAGATGGATGGTTGGACTTGAATATAGCCCCATAACTGCACTCCCAAAGTCCCTTCAGCACCTCGCTGAGAAGAAGGGTCTATTTCGATTCGCAGATATCGATGTGATTGAGCTTGTAGGTGGAGTAGACCCTAGTGCCCTACGTCGGTTTGCTTCTCGAATTGGAATTGGAAAACGGAAAGTGGAAAAAGCCGATCTACGCCACGATGCACGCTCTGCCGAATTTATCTCCGAATGTCGAGATCACCTTGTTACCCTACTTGATCCCTCACCTCGTGAAACACTTTTCACTATTGAAAAGACTATTTTCGATCAGCTTCAAGAAAAACCACCAATGACCAATCGGTAGCGTTTGATTTCTGTTTTCGATTGAAGCAATGAAATGAATTGCTGTGAGTGTGTCTCCATGTCAACCAAAAAATTACAGGATTATCTCCGAAGCGAGGATGTTAAGGGAAAATTCCATGCCTTTACAGAACATACAATGACAGTCAATGCAGCAGTCAAACAACTAGGTGTCAGCCCTGATAAAATCATCAAAAGTATGCTCTTCATCGATAACAATGGAAATCCTCTGTTGGCTATCGTTCCTGGTAGTAGGCGAGTAAGCAAGAAAAAACTTGCCCGAATCTGTCAAGTTCCATTTGTGCGAAGAGCTACTCCTTTCGAAGTAAAGAATTACACAGGATTCGATGTTGGGGCAGTTCCACCAGTTGGACATAAACAACCACTTCCCACATATATTGATAAACAATCAATGGAATTCACAACTGTAATTGGAGGAGGAGGAAGTACCAACACCTTACTCGAAATCAGTCCCACTGACGTGCAAAGATTAACCAAAGCCACCATTCATGATATTAGCAAATGACCCAACCTATTTTCCACTAAGGAAATTGGTTGTCTTTCGGTTGGTAAAGAAAAGAAAATCAGGGTCCAAAATGGACCCAGATCCATTTAAACTACTTCTACACCCATTATCACTTGCTCTCGATCTTTCCACTTACGGCTCATTTCTGAAACCATTTTCCGAAGATCTTTGATGTGCCCAACGGCTTCATCAGGAGCATCTTCAATTAGCATTAGGGTGTCATTACAACGACTGTCAAACTCTTGAACTTGCTCAGTAAACCAAGTGTCAAATCTGAGCATATTCATCAGGTCATCTTCTTTGATTTTGATGGCATCGAAAAATGGTCTGTATCCATAATCTGCGTGTTCGATTTGACTGATGATTTTTTCAGTCCGACTCATTAGAGAATCAACAGTACGATAGGCATATTCAATTTCTGCATCAACGACAGCAACTCGGATGTCTTGAATAGTATCGATACAGCTACGCAGACGATTAACTATCTGGTCACGAAGG
>JBHLQC010000146.1:0-2831 GCA_048885185.1 Candidatus Odinarchaeota archaeon
ATACCTGCATGATTCAATTGAATCACAATCCGCGTATTGAAGGGCTGTATGCGTTTCACTAATTCTTTCAGACCTGACAACAAACTATCATCATAAATTCCCAGTTGGCGTTTGGTTTGCTGCCCTCCTAGTGTCACATACGTACACTCAACGATAATCAGGCCTAACGCTTCTGCACGTTCTTCATAGAATTTAATGACTTTCTCAGTAACTCCCCCTTCCACGGTTGCAGCATCTTGAAGCATGGGTGGAAGCGCAAGACGGTTTTTGAAGAATACACCCTTTACCTTTAAGGAATCTAGTAAACCAGGAATAATATCACCTTCGAAAATATCTATAATGTAATATGCTATAGAATTGATTAAGTTTTTATCATCAACGGGAGAAAAAGTATTTGAATTGCCAATTGGTGGTTCACGCTATGGACGAGGGAAGCAAGCTAGAAGAGACCAATATTCGCCCAAGGGATATTCTCCGAAATCGATACTGGATATTTGATATCATTTGGAGTGGTGTAAGCATCCTACTTATCTGGTATATCCTGTTTTCTGGGTTTTTCGTATTTCTTTTCAATCCTCTTGGTCTTATCTTATTCTTTATTGGCGTCGTAGTCAGCCTGGTTTTACAAATTAGATACACATTGGGATGGCCTAGCAGAATACCCTTCTTTGTTCCTAATCAATTTGGAAAAACTAAAACAACACAAGCTATGATCATATTCATAATAATCTGGCTACCAATCCACTTTCTTACTACTTGGATATTCGTGACTAACCCTTGGTTAGTTCAAATTCTTTATACATCTTTTCTAGCTTTGCTTGCATTTGTTTTTGGTGTTTTGATTTTAGGTTTATGGCCATCACTTGTGGGACTGATAAGGTGGGAAAATCGAGAAGGTATACGGATTGTCAAGCAGGGCAACAAATTCATTGCACTCGACCAGGATGAAGTTTGTCCCCCGAAGGCTGGCAACACCTGAACACTTTTGTGGAATAAGTTCCGGCTTACCCGATAGTACTCACCAAGAATGTGAACATTATGACTGAATGTGAAACCAATAAGAAACTCATTGTCGTTGAGAACTGTATTGAATGCCCTTACGTGCGGAATCAAGGTGAATCCGGGAGTGGAAAAGTCGCTCTCTATTGCACGCATCCCAGTCTGGTAACTGGCGCGAAGTTTATCATCAGTTTTGAAGATCTCATCAAGGCAGGTTTCACTATTCCCGACTGGTGCCCCCTAGAAGACTATGCTGACTAATCATTGAACACGTTGAATAATATCGACTATTGCTATTCATTGTATTGAGGTCATAGCTGTCGCAAAATCAGTCCAACCTACACGTTTCAGACCACCCTCAGGTTCAACCGTCAGAAGTCCTGAATACTCCCATTCACTGCGAAGCAAATCGAGTACTTCGTAGAACGTGAAGGGTGCATGATAGGTTACCCATTTGTCGGATTCTAAGCGCCCTCGTAGATGCACATTAACAATACTTTTTCTAACCTCTGCAAACTTGTCCAGCTCATTGTACATCCCGGCCCAACGAAGGTCCAATGTTATCCATTCAAACTCTTTTACAACGTCAAAGGGGGTATGGTTCGGTAAGTTGATTGGCACGTTCTCCACGGCGGCTTTCACTTTCGGATATTGATTTGTAATATTTTCTAAGGTTCGTTGGAGAAATCCGGGGTCAAAGTGTTTTTTCCAAGTGTCCCACAGGTGGAAGACACAAATACTTGCTCCTACTTGTTGAGCGAGATTCAGTGAATCATGAATGAGTTGTTCGCCCTGTTGGATTTCACGTCGTTTATTGCTACATAGATGAATCCCCACATCCCGATTCGCATGCACAGACAGAATAGGTAGTTTCGATTCTGTTAAGATTACTACCAATTCATCGACGGAATATTTCTCGCACTCCTCCCACACTTTCAAGCGAATCTCAAACTGGGCCTTATCCCGGGGTGGACCAGAAGCGTCCCATTCCGCAAGGTTTTGGAATTCAAAACCATCGACGAGTGACTCCTTCCGCATCCGGTGCATGACTTCCAATATAGCCTCAAGTTGGAAACCACGTTGTCCAATTAACACCGCGAGTGGAGGGGTTGTGATTGATAACAAATTCACTGAGAAAACTCCGTTCGATTAGGCTAATGATAGGTTGTGGATTCTTAAGGTAAGACCTACTAAAGCCTATGGGGGCAGATTAGCCATGAAGTCTTTTGTTGACGATTTTGGACCTTTTCATGACAAGACGTGGATCAATGCATCAAGCATTGGAGCCATGCCAAAGGTAGCACTCAAAGCTGCTGAAGAAGCCATCAAACTGAACCATCAACCTTACAGGTTAAGTGAAGCGGTTTTCGTCGAGTCTCCGAAGAATCTGAAAGCCGCGTTAGGCAAGCTCATAGGAGCACCGGAAGATGAAATCATCTTAGGGAATAGTGCAACCTATGGGGTTCATCTGTGGGCTAACGGCATGCCGTTGCAGAAAGGGGATGAAGTCTTACTCGTCAAGGGTGATTTCCCGGCGAGTATCCTCTCCTGGTTGTATCTCCGGAAACGTGGGATTATCGTCCGAGAAATTGAACCCAAAGGACCCGTCCTTGATGTCAAGGATGTCACCAAAGTAATCACACCAGCCACGAAGCTTCTAAATGCAACCTGGGTCGATTCCTTCACTGGGTATCAGTTCGATGCAAAAGCTATTGGAAAAGCTTGTCACGAACACAATGTTAAGTTTCTCATCAACGTCACCCAAGGGCTAGGCGGGCAACCATTCAACGTTTCTAAACACCCTGTGGACGCGATCACCTGTACAGGATACA
>JBHLQC010000146.1:2841-4025 GCA_048885185.1 Candidatus Odinarchaeota archaeon
ACAAATGGCTCTGCGGACCCTACGGCACCGGTTTCGCCTGGATGAAACGTGATCTAATAGATACGCTGGAGTACAACCAAACCTACTGGCTAGCCATGCAAGGCGACCGCGAAATGGACAAAATGCGAGAATATCAAATCCGCACAAAAATCGGTGCTGCCCAATATGATGTCTTCGGTACTGCCAACTTCTTCAACTTCCTACCCTGGGCTGAAAGCATCAAATACCTCCATAATCAAGGGCTAGACAACATTAAAGACCACAATGCAAAGCTTGTTGATCAATTTCTCTCAGGTCTAGATTTCGGGAAATACACCATCCACAGCCCTCAAGAGAAAGATGAGCGAACTGCCATCATTCTCATTAGTCACCGTGAACCTGAACGGAATAAAGCCATCTTCAAACAACTTCAAGAAGAAAAAATCTTCATTGCCTTCCGTGAAGGGCTCCTCCGATTCTCTCCCCACCTTTATAACACACCAAATGACATCGAAAAAGCCCTTGCGACGTTAAATGGAATCGAATAATACACCACTTAGGCTTTTGTAAAGTTTAGTTGATAAACAAACCAATTTCCGTACTCACTATGGAGTTCAAATCCCGCTTCTTTAGCCCATCGCTTTACCGTTTTTCGTCTGGGGTAATCCGGGTCAGGTGCTAGTTCGCTTAAAGACACAAGACCATTAGGCTTCAAAATTCGACGAATTTCTTTTAGAACCTTGACTGGTTCTGGGATTTCTGGAAGGCAGGCTATCGCAATGACACGATCTATACTCTCATCTGCAAAAGAAAAGTTGTGAGCATTATCGATTTTGGGGATGATATTAGGAATCTCTTCTTCTTCAACATGTTTTTTCAGATACTCAATTACGGACTCGGAAATATCAACGGCATAGACCTTTCCATTCGGGAGGACGCGTTTTGCGAAAGCTTTTGTATAGCTTCCTTTTCCTGGGCCAATCTCCACGACAATCATTCCGGGTTCTAGTTCTAATCGGTCTGCGACCACACGGGGCTTTTGGACAAACCGGCGTCGCCATGGATTGTCGATTACACGGGTCAGAACAGCTGGGATAGGAAAATGGTAGTAATGACGAATAATGCGAATGACGACACAGAAAATGAAAATGAAGATTACAAAGACGATGGCGATTCCATAGATAATGAAATGCCAAAACATCTCG
>JBHLQC010000147.1:0-3976 GCA_048885185.1 Candidatus Odinarchaeota archaeon
TTTTCGCGACATCCAACACAATCAGGTTGAATTTCTCTACGAAATTACAGACATCCAAGCGTATCGTGACAAAATCTTCTCCTGTCTGCATCTCATCTCACCTGAATCCTATCAGAACGGCTTGAGTCGAATGGAACAAGATCTCCTAGACGGCCCGATAAAGGGCAATAGTCGGTATTCACTTCTCTGGGGTACGAAAAAGACTCGAATTGTATTTGTCTAGAATCATTTTGTTTTTCTTTTCTTAGAGGCCAAGTAATTGCATGATAAATTGACCTAGATAAATTGCAGACACAAGAAATGAGAGAACTGTTCCAACAATTCCAACCCAACGGAGTGCAGTGGGCCACCCAGTCGAATAGCCCATCATATAGCCTGAATCTTGAACTGGATCTGGTGGCACTTCTCTCGGAGACATACCTGGAGGACCAATAGCATCGTAGGCAGGGTAAATCTGTAAATCAACCACATCGTGCATTATTAACTCTGAGAGAGCCCGTACAAACGCGACATGTCGTAAACCAACGCTTCGAGCAGCCGACGAAATCCGTGTTGGCTCTGTAACATGACTGACAATTCCAAGGATAAGCTGGGCGCGGTCTTTCTTTTCATACTGACGAGCTGCCATCATCACCGCAATGAACACGAAAATCAGAATCAACCCTATGGGAAAGATAAGTGCAGATAATCCAAACTCAAAATAAAGGAGAGGAATTAGGACGCCACCAAACATGAAGGGCATGAAAAATCCCAACACACCCAAATATATCATCGCTTTGCCGTCGAGACTAGCAGAATAAGATTGCCACTGCTTATCAGATACTTCAGTCACCTTTCATTAACCCCACAAGAGTAATCGAAAAAAGGAACATATACTTTTTGACAGCTTCTCCAAGGCCACTAGCATATTGCAGTATTCAAAGGGTTCAATAATTCAAATGACATTTCTTGCCGATATCTGAACAGGGCTTTTCGGAAATCGGTACTTGCGCCTTCCAAACAGAGTGATTCAGAACCTTGGGTGTGCCCTAACTTTATACTTGTCAGTTCTATTGAAAGTCCTTGTAGGATGGTTGACTATGGCGATTCGTAAGTTAGCTCTATTAGCTCTTCTCTCAGTACTCCTTGTTACACTGAGTTCACCAAATCAGCTTCAAGCTGTCGCACAACCTACTGAGCCTGATTATTGGCCAACCACTGACTGGCAAACCGCTTCCCCCGAATCACAAGGTTTAGATCCCTCATGGCTGTTGCGTATGGAAGACTACATCAATGAAGCGTTTATCTCTAATCCACTTCGATCCATGCTCGTAGTTCGCCATGGTTATCTTGTCTATGAAAACTACTTTGGAAATCCTGAAATGGAGAACCAGACTAACAATATCTACTCTTGTACGAAGAGTGTGACCTCCTCCCTTATTGGCATTGCAGTCTCACAGGGATATTTGGACATCGATGAATATCTCGTTGACTTCTTTCCCAACATGACCATCGAAAATTTAGATAGCCGAAAACAAGCCATCACCGTTGAACACCTCCTCACCATGACTTCTGGTCTGCCTTGGGATGAATGGTCCTATCCTTACGGTAGTCCACTTAACGACTGGGATCGGATGACAGGAAGTCCTAACTGGGTAGAGTTTGTAATCAACCGCCCCATGGATTATGCCCCGGGTGAGCAGTGGGTCTACAACACTGGTGGATCTCATCTTCTCTCTGCTGTTCTCACCCAAGCAACCAATCTCTCTGCTTTAAGCTTCGCAGAAACTCATCTTTTTGGACCACTGGGTATAACTGACTATGCTTGGAACGATGATCCACAAGGTATTCACAATGGCGGGTCAGCTCTTCGTCTGCGAGCACGTGATATGGCAAAATTTGGATTTCTCTATCTTCATAATGGAACCTGGGATGGAGAGGAAATCCTTCCTGCTTCATGGGTAACTGCTTCTTCTGCACATCACGCTACTGTTGACAGTCAAACACAATATGGCTATCAATGGTGGGTTCATCCCCCACTTGACACTTATGCAGCCCACGGACACCAGAATCAGCATATCTTTGTCTTTCCACACCTCGACATGGTCGTCGTCTTCACCGCACGAAGTACACATCTCGATGTGTTTCTATTCCTTGAAGACTATATCCTCCCCGCAACCATGCCACCAATAATGGATCCCCTCCTACTAACAGGCTTGCTGGTTATTGGCATTCTCATAGGTGTCGGTGTCATAGTAAGTTTTGTAATGTATTGGAGAAAGAAGAACCAACCATGAATATCAAAAAAACGACTACCAGATGACACTCTTCCCTTTGCTACTGAATTGTTGCCAGCCCTTCTTCGCGAATATTAAACCTTCTAAAATCTTCGAATTGTCAAGAGCTGGCAACGTTTCGACAGGATGCCACTGAAGTTCACGATTAGTCCACTCATCATTTCCGGGAACTGGCTTTGTAACGTCAGGCTGTTCTTCTGTAAAAGTGAGGAGCAACAATACCGTTCCTACAGGAGTATAACAGTCAGCCATTATTGCTATCAAGAATTTCTCTTCTCGAAGTGTAATATGCGCTTCTTCGGTAATTTCTCGCATACACGCTAGCCAAAACGGGTTTTCGACGTCATTAATACTTAACATCCCACCAGGCGAACCTAAGAATTGTGGACAATGCATATGATCCTTGGATCGCTTCCCATACAATAGATATCGTTTATCGGGTGACAGAATAAGTGCTTGGACACCCAAAACACCATATGGCTCCAATCTAACGTTAGACTTCAACAAGGTTTGAACTCGGGAAAAACTGATACAACTCATCTTCAATCCAAGTCGTTCCTCTTTGATGGAGAAGCTATCAAGCCTTAATAACATGCCATCGTATGCTTTCGGATACTGGTCAACGATCTTTTGCCAAATTATCTCCCTCTTCAGCTCCAAATCCTCTGACAATACAATTTCCGAGCCTGACAACAACTGCCAGTCCACATTCTCTGTTCTAATCGATCCATGCCAGTAGACGACCAACACAAATACCAATATCCTAATTTATTGACGCCTTTGAACACCATTTTTCTTCTACAAAAAACTGCCTCTGAAATGATTGGTTGACCCTATGGTCTTTTGTACATTGAAATAGTAACTCTATCTGTGTAGGGTGTTTCAATATGAGCACTGACTCGTTTGAGAACGCGTCCGCATGCCCCAAGAGGTCGAAGGAATTATGAAATTTGAAACAGGAGAATTAACACACTCTGTAATTGAAAGCATTTTCAACAGTCTGCCTGTTGACATCACCTTTGTCGACATCAAGGACACCGTTCGCTTTTACAGCGAATCCGGTAGACGCATCTTCCCACGCAGCAAAGCCGTCATTGGACGAAGTGTCCAAGCCTGCCACCCCAAACAAAGCGTCCACAAAGTCCAACAAATCCTCGACGATTTCCGAGCCGGCAAACGGAATACCGCTGAATTCTGGATCAATCTCAAAGGACGAATGATTTACATTCGCTATTTCGCTGTCCGGAACCAAAACGGCGATTACCAAGGCTGCCTAGAAGTCACACAGGACATCACAGACATCCAAACCCTCACAGGTGAAAAACGACTTCTCGATTAAAAAAACAGATGTTATACCATTTGTACAAAATATCTTAGGACGTATTTTTTCTAATTTTAACAAAAACTATAATTATTGAAGGACGTCTACAAAATTTTTTACAATAGAATCTGGATACCCCTGTTTGGTTTTTTACCAGTGCCAATCTAAAACCGTTATAATACCATTTTTCCTTAATCATTTCTTTTACAAAGGTGTACAGAACTAAACCTTCCTGAACAACACCAACAGGCTGCCATCACTAGAATTCCGAAAACTAGCAGAAGTCCCAATATTATCTCTTCTATAAGCATAACCACCTCAACCCTCTGAAGTGTTTCTAGATGGTGTTAAATTCAACATGGAATTTCTTTAATTTTAC
>JBHLQC010000148.1:0-3969 GCA_048885185.1 Candidatus Odinarchaeota archaeon
GGGCTTTTGCCCGACGAGCTCAAAGGCACCAAGATTGAGTTTGGTGATGCTAGCTGTGTTTTGGAGCTCCTTCCAAAGATAGCCAATCGTGAAGGAATCGGTAACCGCCTTGCTCAGGGTACCCGACAGTTCGCTTTGGAACTGAGTGAAGAAGCCCAACAGGTTGCGGTCCAAACAAAGGGTTTAGAATATCCTGCATGGGATCCGCGAGGTAAATTGGGTTTGGGTCTTAGTTACGCAACTGCTGCCGCTGGATCGAGTCATCTACGAGGGTGGCCTTCAACCACGGAACCTCCCAACGCTAGTGCAACTACTGTCTTAGATTCACTTATCGAGCAACAAAATCTGAAAGTGCTCAAAGACTCGCTGATAATGTGTCACTTCACCCACTCAATTTCACCACGACTAGGGATTAAGGGCTGTGCAGAAATCCTTGAAACAGCTACAGGATTTAAGGCTACCAAAGAATCCGTAAACGAAGCTGCCAACCGCATCTGGCTCCTAGCCCGTATGTTCAACAACCGTGAATACGATGATGCACCCCGAAGGTATGATGTTCTTCCACATCGGTTCATGAACGATCCTATCCCCGATGGTCCCACCAAAGGCTATACAGCTTTTATCAGTCACAAAGATTTCGATGAGTCCTTGACTGAATTTTACAAGCGCCGCGGCTGTGACGCTGATGGGCGTCCAACCAAGACAGTCATTCAGAATCTTGGACTCGTCTAAATGATGTCTTCGGGCTAGAAATGGGGAATTATTATTTTCACTTTCATTGCGGGGTGTCTAAGGATTATAAAGTCCCGATTCTGATGGGAAAAGAAGAAACACGTGGGTTGGACACCTCCTGCCAAAAGACCAGTACGTATAATAGGGGACACAGTACACAATCACCGGTGTGTGATTCCCCTTGCCGCGTGTCTGAATACTTTCGGCAAGGTCTCCCCACTCACTCTGTCTGAATCCCATCATGCATTAATCATCGGATGGAAGAACCATGCCCTCAGAACTCGAAAAAATCGATGGCGTCGGACCCACCGTCGCCCAGAAACTAGAAGAGTGCGGCTTCCGCACCATCGAAGGCATCGCCGCAGCCTCCGTCAAAGAACTCACTAGTCTCGCTGGCATCGGCGCTAGCACGGCCCAAAAGATTATCGAATCCGCTCAACGTCTCGCGAGCATTGGGCTAGAAACTGCGGATCAACTCTGGAAGAAACGCCAAACCATTGAACGTATCACTACCAATAGCCGTGAACTCGATGCACTCCTCGGCGGTGGTCTTGAAACCGGTTCGATGACCGAATTCGCTGGAGCCTTCCGCTCTGGTAAGACCCAAATTTGTCACCAAATCTGTGTTAATGTCCAACTCCCCCCAGATCAAGGCGGATGCGAAGCTAAAGCAGCCTATATAGATACAGAAGGGACTTTCCGCCCTGAACGTATCATCAACATGGCCCAAGCAAAAAATGTCCCTCCCAACCAGGCTCTCAAAAACATCATCGTCGGTCGTGCCTACAACAGTGATCACCAAATGCTTCTCGTTCAACAAATCCAAGACAACCCGCAATTCGAAAAAGTTAGACTCCTCGTCGTCGACAGCCTCATCGGTCATTTCCGAGCTGAATATTTGGGTAGAGGAATGCTCGCTGAACGCCAGCAGAAACTCAACAAACACCTCCACGACCTCCTCAGGCTAGCTGAGGTATCAAATGTCTGTGTCGTGACGACGAATCAAGTGCACTCCCAACCAGACGTCTTTTTCGGAGCACCCGATCGTCCAACAGGTGGACATATAGTGGCACATGCAGCCCAGACACGCATCTATTTACGCAAGAGTAAGGCAGAGCGACGGATTGCAACCTTAATTGACTCACCCTACCTCCCTGAAGGTGAGGCGCTGTTCACGATTGTTCCACAAGGTATTGCAGACGCTTAGACAAGCGACTAGTAGAATTACACCAGAAAAGTGTCAACAACTGTTACATAGAAGTAGAATCTGTCTTTAGTTCTTTTCCGATTCCGAATGCGTCACCAATGCGTTTACCAGTTGAGTAGTAACCACGCGTTCCGGGATCGAAGTAGAATGGTTTCATCTTGAGGGGATCAGGGTTATTATTCGAAGCTTGCATTGCTGGTTCGACTTTAGCATCAAGGATTTCACCAACAAATTGTGTATGAAGACCAATTTCGAGTACGTGCAGAAGGCGACATTCTAGCACAAAGGGAAATTCGTCAACGTAGGGAGCATTGACAAGTTCGCTCTTCACTGGAGTAAGTCCTAAGGTTTCAAACTTGTTTTCAGCTCTGCCTGATGTTATACCAATATAATCAGCTTGTTTGGCCATATCCTCAGAAGGAATATTAATGGTGAAGGCTTTCTGCTCCTTGATGTTGCCATATGAGTAGGTGGCTTCACGTAGAGCAATAGCAATACAGGGTGGCTTCGAACAACAAATACCACCCCAAGCAGCGGTCATCAGATTTGGCTTCCCAGTCTTATCATATGTACCGACGACGAAGACCGGTGTTGGATATGCCAAGGTTCCTGGACCTAACGAGACTTTCATTTTGATTTCAACCTCTTTCGGATTTACCACAATTTCGGCATTCTCTAACTTATTCTTTTGCTTCCTACAATGAACAGTAATAAATCGAGCACAAGAAATTCTCAGAAATCATAATCGATGTTTCTCTATAGGTGTGTATTCCATTGGTAATTTGAAGTGAGAGGGTCCAAAAAGTTCGATTCCCTTTTTCGTTCGCCACTGTGGAGCCGAAGGAATGCCAACAACTGTAACCATACGTTCGACCGTAAGCTCCGCCTCATTGATGGCTATTCCATCCCCAGTTATAGTATCGACAACACAAATTGAATCCGGAGACGACGCCAAGGGATTATTCTCAAACCAAGCTGCTAAATACTCATTTTTGAACCAAATCCGTAACGTTCCGTCTTTTCCTTGTTTTTTCCCAGTTTGAATTCTACCTTTCAATCCAACATTTCCGCTGGTAAACCCACCCTCGTCTAGGATGTGAACCTGAGTAATCGTACCCGAAAAGAGATTGATTCCCCTCGTGACCTTCAGGATTCGCTCAACCACATCTATCCTATCGGTGTGGGCTTCGCTCATTGCCTGACCGAGTTGGATACATCGTGTGACGGATCCACTAATAGCAGCCCGCTGGTAGTCACAACCTGACGCAGGACAACGAGCCACACCCACAGTGCCACCTGAGGCTATTGCTACGTGTCGAGCTATCACTTCAGCCCGGGTATCATCCACTGCGGTATTTAGGATAAGAAAGTCACCAAATGGTGAAACCAGGCTCATAGGAGTTATTGGCAATCCAGCAAGGTTTGTTGTCGAGATTGCGATTTCAGGTTTCGCTCGACCACAACAATCCCCATCAATGAACACTTTTCCCATCTTTTCTGCTACATACATCGGTACAACACCGTTACCTGGTCCAATTTCAGTAGCAATGAAGCCAAAGGGTTCGCGTCCAAGATATTCTGCAAGGCGCTGGGCAGCTTCAACATAGAGATCAGTTGTGATTCGTGGAAGATTGGCTACCGCCTTCTGAGTAGTTACACTAACTCCACCACCAACACTACCAACAATGAAACAAAGTTCATCAGCAGGTATCTCAGTTAGCTTAACCATTTGGAAACAGCTATTACTTTCATAGATTTCCTTGATGCGTTTCTGGGCGGTACTCTCGCTTCCCCCACCACCGCAAGCTAGAACCTTTGCACCCATAATGTAATGATTTACATCCTGAAGAGACAGCTTCTTCATCGATCCCACTCCTGAATTCTACCAGTCTATGTGTAACTAGTAAAATTAAAGAAATTCCATGTTGAATTTAACACCATCTAGAAACACTTCAGAGGGTTGAGGTGGTTATGCTTATTGAAGAGATAATATTGGGACTTCTGCTAGTTTTCGGAATTCTAGTGATGGC
>JBHLQC010000149.1:0-3964 GCA_048885185.1 Candidatus Odinarchaeota archaeon
GTACTACAGTTTCATTGAATGCCTGTGTTCGTCGCGTCCAAATATCACGAACTTGAGTGTTGATATCTTGTATGCTTTTCGAGAGGGTTTTTTCTATGTCTGCTTGAAATGCTGTGAGGGCTTGTTGTGTGTCTTGATTATAGGTGTCGATTTTATTTGTAAGATCAATAGCTGTTTCTTCTGTAATTTCCGACGAGCCTTCTTTTTGTGTCGTAATTCCTGCTGATAATGTTTTGATGGTGGAATCAACACGTCGTTGGTAAACAGAGTTGGCATCTTCAAGGTGTGATTTTACATGTTGGGTACATGTATCTGTTTGATTGAGTAGTCGGTCTGCGATTGTGGTGGTCCATTGTACTGTTTCCTCTCGGTGAGCTTCCATCGCTTTGTTGGCGTCGTCCAAAGCGAGTTTCTGGGTATCCTCGAATTGTTTTTTCCCCGCTTCAATGGTTTGTTTAAGAGCTTGTTGCAAAGCAATTGTTTGATCTGATAGTTCCTTGGTGCTGGAAGCAGAAAGATTGGTTAACGCTTTTTGAAGATTTTCAGAGACATTACTCAAAACAATATTTGTAGTCATCGCGGCTTCATTCAAAGCAATTCCTTGTCGCTCATTTAGATTATCTAAGGAAGAACGAATCTGCCTCGTCATAGATTGTAATTCATTGTGTATCTCGTCTGTGGTTTTATTTTGGAGTTTTTGTAATTCATTCCATGACGCTCGTGTTTCCTTAGAAAATGCCTGAACTTCAGTAGCTAGATCCTTATAGGGCGCAAAAGCTCGATAACGAGCCACCACTCCAGGAAGAGGTTTGACTAATTGCTTCTTCACGAGTGCTTCGATTGAACTTTCGATCTTAACCAGAGGAACGCCAGAATAAAGACTAATTTCTCCTGGTGTGAGTCTGCCCATTATTAGCAAGGCCGTATATACTCGGCTCTGTGACTCTGAAAGTTTAAATTTGACCTGCAATGCTAAAAGTAAATCTGGAGAAATCTCAATTGATGCTGGGCATACTGGAGCACTTGTCTTCTCTTTTTCTGGGGCTGGAGGTGGGTTAGAATTACCTTCTTGTGGCGTCATATCTCATCACCAAATCAATTCCAAGGTTGTGTACGTAAGAGGTGGATGGAATCGACTGCTGCGATGATACTTGTTTCTCGTCAACCTCTATAAGGATGCCGCGCCTTTGATGTGAAAAATTTAGAAACTTTCTTTGAGCATTTGTTCTTGAGCTGCTAAAACTCCAGAACCAATGGGTACATCGTAGCCAAGACGTTTCAGTACTACCTCAATGATGGCAATTGTTGCTAACACGTCTCGTTCAGTGCAGATATTCATGTGGTTAGTTCGCCAAATCTTTCCTTTGACTGGACCTTGACCACCTGCAATGAGAATTCCCAGATTACGAACCTGACTCCGAAATTCTTTGTCAGTAATACCTCCTGGATATCTGACGGCTGTTACAGTGTTTGAATAAAAGGCAGGGTCAGCAAGGAGATCAAGACCCATCCCAAGGTATCCTGCCCTAGTGATTCTTCCCAATCGGCGATGACGCTCTATTCGCTGTTCATAGCCTTCCTCAAACATCAAAGTCAGAGACTCGTGAAGTCCGTACATGAGTGTGACCGCAGAGGTGAAGGGGGAATCGCCAAAGCTGTCATAGCGTTTCTTCGCCTTTATCAAGTCAAGGTAGTAAGTGGGGTTCGACTGTTTTCGATTCTCAATCTTCTTCCAAGCACGTGAACCCACCCAGATAACCCCAAGACCCGGAGGTACACCAAGGCATTTCTGGCTTCCTGTCACCAACATGTCAAAATTCCACTTATCTGGATAAACGTAATCTCCACCAACAGATGTAATACCATCAACAATGAGAAGGCGATCATAATCACGCACAATCTGACCAATCTCTTTGGCTGGATTAAGAACACCGGTTGACGTTTCATTATGACAAAATGTTACTGCCCGAATTGAAGCATCAGATGCCAAAGCCTCACGCACAGCCTCAGGACTAGCTGCTTGACCGTAAACAACCTCCTGTGGTACAGCTTCTCCACCAAATGCTGTAGTAATTTCCTGCCAGCGTTCACTAAACTTTCCATTAATTACGTTCAGAACTTTTTCGCCGGGTTCAATCGCATTTGCAATAGCCGCTTCCATCGCAGCCGTTCCCGATCCCGCAAACAATAACACGTCTTGTTCTGTTTGAAGTAACCGTTGTAGCAGTCCGACTGTCTCTTTGTAGGTAGTCTGGTATTCTTTTGTTCGATGACCATATATGACTCGTGACATTGCCCGATATACACGTGGATGAATCGGTACAGGTCCAGGAATCATCAGGGTTGTAAGCTCTTCATCATACATGTTAATACAACACCTGTCAACACTCATGCCCCCGCTGAACATTTTCCGTTATAAGCCTTTGTGTTAGGATTGAGCCTCTCACTTTACCTCTAATTCTAAAAACTGAGTTATGCAGGAAAATGACGATATTTCATGTAAGTTAATGCTTCGTAGAAATATTTTCCACCAAACACCCCACTCGTTTTCAAGCCACCAAGGTGTGGGAAGAATGTGTCAAAGTGAAGATGATCAGAGTTAATGACTACTCCTGGTGCTTCAATTTCATCGAAGAAACGTTGCCAAATGGCTGGATCTTCACTGTACACCGAAGTTCGAATACCGTATGGTGTATTATTCGCTTGATTCATAGCCTCTTCAAAAGTGCGAATCTTCATGATTGGCAACACAGGACCAAAAGTCTCTTGATACCACATCTGACACTCGAGGGGCACATCACTAAGAATGGTAGGCTTGAAAAAAAGACCCGCATCATCGCGTTCTCCTATGACGTTAGTTCGATAGCCACCCACTTCCAATTTGGCTCCTTTTTTCAAGGCCTCTTGAGTCATATCAATTACTTGATACAGCGCTCTACTCCCAACGATGGGCAAATCTGTTTCAGAATCTGCTGGAATGCCTGGCTGCAATTTTTCACTTTCCTCGACTAAAGCCTTGATGAATTCATCATAGATGGCTTCGTGGAGAAAGAGCCGTTTGGCAGCGAGACAAATTTGTCCTGAACCAAAGAACCTCGCTTGTGTCACAAAGCTGGCCACTTTATCAATGTCAACATCCTTCCATACGAGGCTGGCTCCACTTCCAGCAAGTTCAGGTACAAAATGCATTCCCCGCCTAATCGCCTGCCCCATTAACTGCAACCCAATTTGTGAATCCCCATAGTATACCATTGCATTCAATGGTGCCTCGTTCACCATATACTGAGCTATTGGTCTAGCAGGTCCAATAACGGCTTGAAATGCGCTAACCGGAAAGTCTAGCGTTTTCATAGCATCGCAGAGAACATAGGCAAGTTCCATATTCGTCAGTGGCATCCGCGCCGGAGTTCGGGTCACACTTGCATTCCCCGCATAGTAGGAGCTTACAATCGCCGTAAATCCAAGACCTAATGCTGCGTTGTAAGGTGGGAAAATACCGACTGCCCCAAAAGGATACCTTGTTAGAATAGTTCTCTCTCCCTCAATGGAACAGGGGATTTCTTTTGGACCTAATCGTTCAGTTATGAAATCTGCCTTTTCTTTACAAAGCGTGTCGAAGACTTTTGTTGTCTGCCAGTCAAATAATTTGACAGGTGTCCCCTCGGCAATTCCAATTTTTTTAAACACATCATAATGCTGCCACATGAAATCATGTAGTGAGAGGATGCTTTCCATTCGGTCCTGAAGACTCAATCCTTTTCCGTTCTCATCTAGTTCACGGTGCATTAATCCACGAATTTGAGCTGCTTCTTCGCAAGCCTCAGCGGTCTCTTTCACTCCCCCAATGGCATACTCAGCAAAAACAATCTCATCAATTTCTTCTTTCTTTGCTTTGGGGTACCCATGGACACGAATGTGATCTTTGAGCAAACGAATTTCAGGAACTTTTTCTGGTAACATTCCA
>JBHLQC010000150.1:0-3934 GCA_048885185.1 Candidatus Odinarchaeota archaeon
CTTGCTAGAGTTGTTGGAGTTTTCTTCTTTGGAGTGATGCTTTTCATCTTCATTTTTGCTGCCATCTATTCATTCCCTCCCGTCAGGCTGAAAGGTCGACCAATTTTAGACTTGGCAATTATTGGATTTGCGTTTGGGACTTGGGCGGTTCTTGCAGCGTGGGCAGTACTCGCATCTTTGCCCTTTCTAGGGAACGGTCCTGGAGTACCGTTTGTACTGCTTCTAGGAGCAGGACTATTCTACGCGGGAACCCATGGGATTCATACAGCATCTGATTATCAAGCAGACGCTCAAGCCGGAGTGAATACTTCGGCTGTGTTTCTAGGACCAAAGCGGGCTTCAAAATTAGGAATTGTGTTAATCGCTGTTGGAATGCTTTTGCTTTATGGTGCTGTGGGCTATTTCACACACTTATTTTGGTATGGGCTCCTCAAATACCGGAGTATCTTTCTGCTCATTTTTTGTGGTCTTCTATTCTTTGCCCTTCTACAGCAATTTCGAGTCGGGCACCAATCTGAAAATAAGCGAGAAGAGGTTTTTTGGTGGTTGCAAAGAAAAGGTCGAGTGGTTTCCTATCTGTTCTTTCTCATCCTTGTAATCTATTTGTTATTCTATGTCTTTCTCTTTTATCCAGTGTATTATCCGAGCTATCTTTTTCCTTGGGGCTAGTGATTCACGTCGTTTAATGAAGGAGGAGTCCCAAACCTTTTTCCACACTTATCACATTGAAGACGGCTGTGAAGTTACTGTGTCGGCTCGTGGATTAATTGCCTTTGATTTGGATGGAACCCTTGTTCGGATTTGGAGTGCGTGGAGTTGGATTCATCGGCTCCTTGGGACTCTTGAAGCAGCGAAGCCCAGTGCCGATCGTTACTATGCTGGGGAAATTGAGTACACTAAGTGGGCGGAACTTGATGTCGAGTTGTGGCACGGCGTACCGCTGAGTCATATTGAACAAGCTATCCAAGAGGGCTTAGAATTCATCCCAAACGCGGCAGATCTCGTGGAGACCTTGCAGGAGTTTGGATTTAGCACGGCTATTATTAGTTCGGGGCTAGCGGTGTTTGCGGATAGAGCGAAAGAAGCACTCGGTATTGACATTAGTCGAGCGAACAAATTGAAAACGGATGGGGAGGGGCGAATCTGTGGTGTTGAAGTTCACGTGGCCTTCGATAACAAAGACCAAGTTCTGAAAGAGATTACCAGTGATTTGGGAATCCCACTATCTCAGTGTGCGGCCATTGGGGATTCCCGAAATGACATTCCAATGTTTAACATCGTAGGGTTTTCAATTGCGTTTAATCCTTCAACTGCAGAAGTGGCGAATGCAGCTTCCACTATTGTTCAGAGTGAAAATGCCTTGGATTTATTTCCTCCGTTGCAGAGTTATTTTCAGCTAGCACTCGAGTAGGGTATGGTGTATACAAAATAGCTAGATTTTAATGTGAGAATTGTGCGGTAAACAGAACCATCTTTTATGGATGGGATTCGGCTTCCATTAGGGAGTGTGCGAGTATGAGTCAGCGAACGCTAATTGATGCAAGTATGGGTCGTATAAAGGCGGATGTGGTCATCACAGATGTTCAGCCTATCGATGTGATTTCGAGGGAGATCCTCGAGGGTGGGATCGCCATTAAGGAGAATTCTATCTGTCGCATTGGTGATGTGAAAGACCTCATCGGATCCAAGACGAAGGTTATCAAGGGCCGTGGACGGTATGCGGCCCCTGCTTTCATTGAATCACATATTCATGTCGAAAGCACGATGTTGACTCTCACAGAATTTGCTCGAGCCGCAGTCCCCCATGGAACTGGTACTGCAATCATTGATCCTCACGAGATGGCAAACGTCTCTGGTATCCGCGGTTTGGAAATCTTCATGGAAGAAGCCCGTAACCTCCCTCTTCGAATTCTGATGGAAGTCCCCAGTTGCGTACCTGCAGCCTCACCTGAATTGGAAACTGCGGGAGCCCGTCTGGATGCGTTCACGATTGACCGTCTTCTTCAAGATCCTATGGTTGTTGGTTTGGGTGAGGTCATGAATGTCCCAGCGGTGTTGAACAATGATGAAGACATTCATCTTAAGATCCAATTTGCCCGAAGCCAAGGTAAGGTTGTGGAAGGTCATGCTCCTGAATTAACTGGAAAACAACTTAACGCGTATATTGCTGCAGGAATCATGTCGGATCACGAATGCGAAACAGCAGAAGAAGCAGTTGAGCGACTTCGAATGGGTATGACCATCATGGCTCGTGAAGGATCCATTGCACGAAATATGGTGGACATACTTTTACCATTATTTAAGGAAGGACGAGATTTACGTCATTGCACAATTTGTTCCGATGATATGTCTCCAGTTGAGTTGGCTGATGTTGGACATCTTGACCGTAGTCTTCGTCGAGCCATTGATGCAGGCATTGACCCGATTGTTGCTATTCAATTGGTTACCTCAAATCCAGCACGATTTTTCAATTTGTTGAGGTTAGGAAATCTTGCACCGGGTAAGGCTGGTGATATCGTTCTTCTTGATGACCTTAAGAAAATTAACGTTAGTTTGGTTCTGCATCGTGGGCGTGTTGTGGCGAAGAATGGACGGCTCACTGCGAAACTTCCTCGTTTTCAATATCCTCCGGACTTGACTCATACTATTCGTTTTGGTGCCATCCCAACTGTGTTACATTACATGGTATCTGCCAAGGATGGAAAACACAAGGTCCGAGTCATCCATGCACGCGATGGGAGCCTTATTACTAGCTCTGAAATCCACACCCTTACAGCATCAGATGGATACGTTCATCCCGATTTGGACAAGGATATTGCCACCATAGCCGTTACTGAAAGATACATGAAAGGGGGAAATATCGGAGTAGGATTCATTCGTGGTTTTGGCATCAAGGAAGGTGCTATTGCAAGTAGCATAGCTCATGATAGTCACAATATCATTACCGTTGCTACAACACCCGAGGATGCCTTGATGGCTGTGAGTACCGTTTCGCAAGGTAACGGGGGAATTGCGGCTGTAAACGGTCGAAAGATATTAGCCACGTTGCCACTGCCTATAGCTGGGATAATTACAGATGAACCAGTGGAAAAAGTAGCTCAAAAATTACAGGCAGTACGGAAAGCCGCCAGTGACTTAGGGTGTCAACTCGAACATCCCTTCCTAACTTTAAGTTTCATGGCTTTACCCGTTATTCCCGAACTTCGAATCACTGATAAAGGTCTGGTTGATGCTGAGCAAATGAAAGTAGTCCCCGTTCTCATCGAGTAATCACTCCTTTGGGGTGCCATCCAAGAAACTTGAGGTACAAATTCAAAACCTGCCTGACTCCAAATCCTTTTTAGGCTCAATTCATTAACGACCTATAGAACGGAGGACCAAGTTGAAATGTCATTAACTCTAATTCTCGCTAATCTGGCACCCTTATTCCTTGCATTAGGATCCATTGCAGCCTTTGCTTGGTTCCTTGATGCACTGATGGGTCCGGCATATCGTTCAAGTGGTGGAAGCAAGAATGAGGAGGAATCGGAAAAATCCGCTGAACCTGGTATTGATTGGCGACGTGGTGTTGTCCGTCTCATCGGATTAATCGGTATTCCTATGGGTATCCTTTGCTTTGCTTCTTTGGTGTCCATTGTGCTTAATCCTGGGTTGACCCCCTATGGTGACCTCTTGACTCTAGCCCTTCTCGCTTGGGTGGGAATTGCGATGTTTCTTACACCGATCAATAAACTCCCTTGGGCTGCATTAATCGGTGTGGTCGCAGGGATTATTGCTGTCATCGCAACTGCAGCGTTAAGCCCTATAATTCCAGACTTCATTACAGGGCAAATACCACTGAACTACATTCTCATAGCAATTTTCATTATTGTTGGTGTTATCGTATTTACCCTGTTTAAGTGGGCTGAAAACATACTCGACCTCCTTACAACGG
>JBHLQC010000151.1:0-3882 GCA_048885185.1 Candidatus Odinarchaeota archaeon
GAGGACAGCGTCGGCGTCTTTAACCTTGAAGGGTTGGAGGTAGCCGTCGCCGTATTTCCGTCCAGTGAGTTGAGCCCATTCGTTGTTGATTTGAGTGATGACAGGGCGGGCACGTTCCATGGCTTCCGTGTGTTGGAGTTTGGTCTCCATGTAATAGTCAAAGAGTTGGAGGGGACCTATGGTGATCGGGGTTTTGGGATCGAGTTTCAATGGTATGGGTTTGCCGTCGATTTCAATCATCATGGGTTCACGACGGCCTACGAATTTGTGGGCTTCTTTTTCATCGAGCAGGTAGACGTTTTCCAAGGTGTGTGTAAGAACGAATCCGTCGAGCATGGTCATGACGGGGAGTTGGACATCAGGGTGTTCGCCGATGCGGAACGCCTGTAGGGTGGAGTCGTAGGCTTCTTGTGAATTTTCGCAGTAAATCATGATCCATCCTGTGTCACGTTGAGCGAGAGAGACGGTAGAGTCGCCATGGATGTTGATGGGACCGCTTGGCGCTCGGTCAGCGACCGCCATGACGATTGGCATGCGAATGGATGAGGCAAGGAAGATGACTTCGTGCATAAGTTCGATGCCGTTGGCTGCACTGGCTGTAAAGGTGCGGGCGCCAGCGGCAGCGGCTCCGACACAGGCACTCAGGGCACTGTGTTCTGATTCGACATTAACATATTCAGTTTCCACTTCACCGTTAGCGACAAATTCAGCAAATTTTTCGACAATGATGGTCTGTGGTGTAATGGGGTAGGCTGCACAGACATCGACAAGGGCATGTTTGGCAGCATAAGCAACCGCTTCGTCGCCGTTGATTCCCATTAGGTGTTGTTTAACGGGCATTCGTTTATTCCTCCTCCATTTCAATGCAATTGACCGGGCACTCTTCCGCGCAGATGCCACAGCCTTTACAAAAATTAAGATTGAAGTGAATATCTTTGCCATCCCAGCTTATAGCAGCATCCGGACAAAAGATCCAGCAGATTAGACAGCGGGTACACTTTTCTTTATCACGAACTGGTCGTCTGTTCCGCCAGTCGCCAGTCTTGTATTCGGTGGCACTCTTCCACGTGACGCCAGCAGCGGGGATATCTTTGGAACCAGGGAGTTTCTTAGACATGTTTCTCTACCTCATCATGGGCTCGTTGGATGACTGTTGCATTTCGACTTCCAATTCGTTCTCCAAATTGGTTATTGACTTCTTCAAAGAGGCTTTCCAGTTTTACCAGTTTAGTGGCACGAACCAAGGCGCCCAGCATTGCCGTGTTCGCGATGGGTCGTCCAATAATTTCTCGGGCTAAATCTGTGGCAGCGATTGTCCAAACTTCACCTTTGAATCCTAAACGTTTCGCGATGATTCCACCATCTTCGCGAGTATTGACAATAAGCTTAGTTTTACTATTGGTTCCCGCTGTGATAGTATCAGGGACCTGGGCAAGTAAGGTGGGATCGATGACCACAACATATTCCGGTTCATAGACTTTGCTATGTAACTCAATCTCGTAGTCACTAATTCGGGCAAAGGCCTCAACAGGTGCTCCGCTCCGTTCAGGGCCGAAGAAGGGAAATGATTGGGCGTGTTTGCCTTCAGTAATAGCAGCGCGAGCGAGGAGTATTGAAGCGGTCCAAGCGCCTTGACCTCCGCGTCCGTGAAACCGGAGATCAATAATTCGTTCTGACATTGGAAAGTTCACCCGACAAGTCACGATTTTAAATCGCACTCGCTTCGAAGGGGACCGTCAAGTCTTTTATGCTTTGCTCATCTTATCCAAAATTCAGGCTGTAATCTTAGTCCAAATGTTCCTAGGACAATGATGAGCTGATTATAACCGCGGGCTAGCTTGAGCACCGAAAGGTTTAGAAACGTTTAGGGAATTGTAGAGCCAGTTTAACAGAGTAAATCGGAAAATAAAGAGCTGGCTGCAAGGGTCTAGCGCTTTATGGTCACTGGGTGACAGAAATTGTACATGAAGTATCGGGACCGGTTCCCTCAACTGGAAGAATTAGGAAATCCCAGTATGGGTCGCTTCATGCTCTCTGAAGTACTCACCAAAATGGCCAACACCTGTAAACAGTGCCAACGTGACCGAATGCGATGCACACTTCGACCCTTATGCCCCGACCGCGTCTTCTTAAACATCCTCATCACACTGGGAGCAAAAACCGCCGATTTACCCTCCTTTTGTTATCAGGTGCATCTCCGAACACTTCAATCCTATTTGAAATCTGGAGCCAACCGTGATCACCCACTTGAACCTCGCTACCCCCTTCAGTACTTCCGTCAGTATATCCAGTTCAAGAAGGATGAGCCCGACGCCAACTTCCAAGCGTTTAAACAATATCTGGAAAAATCCACAAAACAGTCAGTTTACGGTTATGCCCTCAACAACACCTGGTACTTCGGTGTCGGTCTCGGAATTTTTGTAGTTGATGTCAGGCGTGAACTTGTCAGTTTAGATCCCGATGGCGACATTGTGAAACGGGAAGCCCTCGAACCATTACTCACCTTCCTAACTCAAATGCTTCACCTACGAGTAGATATACTGAAAGACATGGCAGACACATGGTACCTCCGCATGGAATTACCCAAATTTTCAGATACAAAATTTACTGAAGAAATTCAACCAAAGCTCAAAGAATTAGAGGAGCAGTGGTCCTTTGTACGTGCTAACGACATCAACCAGAAAACACGATTTCTCGTGAGCTTAGACCCCGCACCTGATTTATCAATACGACTCCAAGGGCTACGAAAAACGGTTGAAATTCTATCCGAAATTACGAAAGCAGCTCCAAAGACTGACAAACCGGCTAAACAAGCTGAAAAAAGTGGAGCTAAGGCAGTAGAATCAGCAGCCAACCCACCACGCTAGTCTTTTTGGAGATTAATAATCAGTTTCAGCTTTTTCTGGTTCATCTCGGTCTTCGTAACGTCGTCCGAGACGGGCACCAAATCGGTCAATACCCCGTTTAGCTGACTTCTGGATTGATTTCGCCAGGTCATAGACAAACACTAGTACAAAGAACAGTACAAAGGCGACGGCAATTATCTGGAAGTATGGTTCGAGGAGTGGTATAGGAAAATTCCCTGGAAGGAAGATTGGGGAAATGATGACGTAAACAACTAGAATGAAGAAAATGTAAATCAAATCCAAGGGAATCCGTCTTGGATGTTTGGAATCCGCTGAACGCATTCCAGGGAGGCGACTGATGACAAATTCAGCAAAAGCATCAGCTGATCTGGCAAATTGCATTATGGCTTCGATGCCAAAGAGCAGAATCACTAACAAGACCCCTATAGCCAGGATAGAATAGCCAGATAGTACAATCACTCCGGGAGGAACAAAAGTATAGATAACAAGAATCGGGTAGGCATTCAAAACTGGTTGAAAGAAGGGTAGTATGAAGAAATAGAATAACCCTATAGCAATCGCAATTAAACCGTTAAGGACAAACTTAGGAAAGGAAGTGGCTAATTGTTTAGCAACATTCCGTCTTTCTTCTTTCGCTTTCGCTTCTTCTAATTCGGCTTTTTCTTCTTCGGACATTTTTGGCGACCTCTTTAGCTCATGAAACCATTATCGGAATAAATAATTGCACTTTGAGGCTAAAAGCCTGCTCCTCAAAGATTGCTTGAAAGGTGAAGAATCATTTCTTTTCCTCGACCTTGCCAGTGTCGAGGTTAATTTGGAGCTGTCGAGAGCCTTTCTGGCTCGGAATATTTACAACCAGTTTATCCTCTAATTGCTCAACTTCGACCCATCGAACCCACTTGCCAGTAGAACTATCAAATTTGTGGGTTTCAGCATCTTTGACCTTTTCTAGAAAGTCTTTCAGTTCTGGTACGGTTCGAAACGTGTATTCTCCCTTTGGGCTTACGGCTTTGTA
>JBHLQC010000152.1:0-3869 GCA_048885185.1 Candidatus Odinarchaeota archaeon
TCGCCCAAATACAATTCTCTCATCGGCGCTGATGCACTTGCAGAATTCACACCACTATAAAAAGGCTTGGTTTTCCCAGTCCAAGCTCAGACTTCTTATGGATACAAAATGGGAACCTGGAGGTTCCCATATTGACGATTTATGGGTTCTTTTCGTACGGTTTGAGCTGTTCTTTGTATCAGGGAAAATATTAGCATCCACTTCCCATGTCCGTCCACGAACCTAACGAGGTAACCAATTACAATCAATATCTCGTTGGAGGGAAAGAAGATATGGAACGAAAACTCACAAAAACAACACTACTAGTAGTTGGGATCTGTCTGCTAATCTCACTAGTATGCAATGTTCCCCTCGGTTCAGCACAAAACAGTTGGTCCGATGACTTCTCAGATGGTAACTACACTGACTGGACAGTCGTAGAAGGCACCTTTAATGCCTCGAACTACATCCTCGAAGCCTCTGGAGATCCTGGCGGGATAGTCGACTGGCACAAGATTCGTCATAGCAGTCAAGTAGCATATGGGAACTGGAGTATTGACATGTATATCAACGGCTCCGAAGATACTGTGTTTTACATCAGTTTTATCGCTGACTCACTCTTTGACTGGGGACCAAGCCTCTTTGTACCCCGGAATGGATACGCACTATTTTTCGATACTGAGGGTCCTACAATAATGACACTTGAACGTTGGACAGACGAAGATTATTCAGAACTTGATTCATGGATTCCGTCCGCTTTTCACGGCTGGCAGAATATCACAATCACACGTGATATTACAGGTGCCTTCACCGTATCTGTTAACGGAACATCACGGATTTCCGTAACTGACAACAATCACACAACATCGTCACAATTTGGCTGGATGAGTGACCCATGGAGTGCCATCGACAATGTCATCGTTAATGAACTTCCTGATATTAGCACTAATGGTACAACACCTCCTATTCCAGGATTTCCTGTAATTGCCATAGCAGCTGGAATCAGTGCAGCACTCATCATAGGTGTAGTATACAGACGCCGTAAACCAAAATCTTAGATCAAGTACAGCGACATAAAACAGGGAGGTCTGACCTCCCTATCTCTTTTTTTTCTTGGAAAATTTTTTGCTTTAGAGGTTTACTAGGCAAGCAAATTTGATGGGTAATGCAGTACTGCTTAAACGAGCAACTCAAGAATGCTGGATTCGACTGACAGGTTTTCAACGCAGTCGACGTTTCCAGAACATTCCACCCACTACCACGGCGATAATGCTGCTAACTGCAATCACGGCTATGGGCACAAGCGGGTCGATGAGAGGTGGTGGGGCTGGAAGGGAAGGCATAATGTAATTTTCGAGAATGCTATGCTGATTAATGTCGTGAGCATTTCCTGTTAAAACCATGATGAGATTGTATCCTGGAATTACGAAGATCCGTGAACCAAAGAATGCATGTGCCGCGAAGGCGCCAATGCGAGGATGTGTCCACCATTGATATCCATATCCATGGGATAGAGCAGCAGCTGGTACAATTGTATGGTAAGCAGTGAGTGATGCAGTTACCCATGAATAGGGGACAATAATTTGTCCGTCCCAGACTCCTCCTTGCAAATAGAGAAATCCGATTTTCGCCATGTCACGAGGTCGTAAATACAAATCATATCCACCCATGGCCGCGCCTTGCGGATCATTAAGCCACTCAAAGTCGGTGATACCTAGGGGAGAGAAGAGGTATTCGTCAGCAAAGACGCTAGTATTCATTCCCGTGGCTACCGTGATAATTGCCGACAGAAGATGCGCCGCCCCAGTATTATGTAACCAATATTCTCCAGGTGGGTACTCCATGGGGCGGTCAAGTAGCCACTGTACCCAATCATCGGTATGGGTCATGTTATAGTAGTCGCTCGTCGAGCTGTCGAATGCATATCGATAATCCCCCCAGGGAAGCCCCGATTTCATCGTCAGCAAATGTTCAATGGTCATAGCTTCCTTCCAAGCATCCAAATTATCGAAGGTATGATTCGGGAAATAATCCAGCACATGATCATGGACACTTCCAATGTATCCCTGAGCAATGGCGATACCAACCAAAATTGATGTAATGCACCCTGTTATGGATTGAATCGGTTGCAATTCATCCTCTCGAGAAGCATTTCCAAAATAGTTCTCATAGACTAGGTATCCCTCATGAACGACTAACAGGGACGTCATTTCATCAGCCCATTCCCACAAATCAATGTACGCTTCCATTTCCGTTAGAAGCGTAGCATTCATGTTATGCGATTCAGGAGTGGCTGTCTGCCAACCCTCGGTTGGCCAATAATCAGGAGATACTGCTTGAATCTTACAACCTTGTATGAAGGTACAACTCATCAGAAATGAGGAAAGAAGTAACATAGTTAGTAGTAATGGTCGACTTAGTTTCATTAGCAAGCTCCGTTATGGCATTTCGTTATTACGGGTTTTATGTTTAGGGAAACCGGCAGAAAACGAACTACACACCCTATTACCTTGTTAATATAAGCAAATATGCTACTCAGATTTTCTGCTCCCTCTTCTCTCTATTTTCATCAATTCTAATGGTCTTGGGGGCGTTGTGGAGAGGAAACAGCTTTACTTCTCCTACTTGTAATGTTAAGTGATGTCATCGGTTCGCGTAGCTTTGGCTGAATATTTGGATACCGTTCGAGACTACTCTTATGAAATTGTGAAAGTGGAAAGCGGGATCTTTTCTCCTGATGAGTCACTGAGTCTTTTACAGCAGCCGGATGAATGGTTTCAGAAAGAAGCTGAATGGGTTGATGTGCTACTTGAGGGATTAGAAATCATTCAGCAGTATGTAGATGTGGTGAACCGATGGATAACCCATATTCAAGGCTTTATTCATAATCTTCAGCTTACTGGCACTGAATTTCGACACATTATTGAAAAAAGGGTCAAAATGACTGAACTTCTGCAAACAAAAACATACGATGAAGAATACTTGCACTGGGTGCTTGGGGATGTCTCAGAAGAGGTAGAACGTTTGGTCATTGCCACCCGTACCCTGCTAGAGCAGGCTCCGCGTCTGGTCTCTCTCACAGACCAAATTCAAGGGCCATTCATGGAGAACGTCAAACAGATTACCCAAACCTGGACGGATCAAAATCTCTCGGAATTGTACTCCCGATTAATTGCTCTTCTTGATGCAGCTACCGTGAGTAAGGAGCTATCAGAAACCATTCAACATTTGGGAACCTACGGTGATATGATAATCAAGATTCTAGCGTCAACCCCTTTATTTGCAGATGCTGCGAGTGTGGATCTCACTTCTCTTGATTTATTCCAAGAAGTGACCCACAGTGTTGGAAGACTCGTTCAGGGTACACAGGATTTCAGGGAATTCGTGCGGTTACGAGGGATTGCGTACCAACGGTTTTTTGAGCACATCAAGGCACTCGTGCAGGCCATTCTTCCTTCGCCCAAGGATGTTGATCCTTGGATTAGTCAATTCGTCAAAGACACCTCTCAACCTGCTCTAACTGCGCTTCCTGAAGTAATTTCCACGGACACGCTCCCCCTTGCTTTTCTCCAGGCTGAAGATGCCCAAAATGACTGGGTGGCAATTAGCACAAAGCTCATCCCCTTGCGACAAAATGCGTTTAAACTCAACGAGATGCTCCAATCTCCAGCTATCGCACAATTCCTAACCGCCGATCAACAACGCCGAGAAATCACCAAAACATGGCTACCCAAGATGCTTACGAAATATCAATCTCTTCGCGAAGCAGTCTAAACCTAACCATCGATCTACTATTTTCTTTCCATTTTGGGGACAGGCTTGTCCATAATATGTCGGTTTTCTCCTGCTTTCTGACTAGTTTGCAACCCCGTGAGTACCCGTCCATTGAA
>JBHLQC010000153.1:0-3848 GCA_048885185.1 Candidatus Odinarchaeota archaeon
AAAAATCGAGTCAAGAAATGTTAGAGTGTTAGCAAACGCCAGAGCTAGAAATGTCAACTTCATTGTTTCAATAATCCAGAGTGGAACACTAATTAGAAAAGCGATTCCAGAATGCCAACTGCTGATATCGGTTCGTAAATCCTCTGCAAAATTTTCAACAAAATTGGGTACTTCATCTCTAAGGCGTTGAGAGGGCTTGAAAAGGCGTCCAGCAATTCGTGAAACCAAACCGACAAATCTAGGACTTCGGATGAGAAGAAAGAAAGCGACAAAAGCGACAGCAAGGACAATACCTGCAACTAGATACCAGAACGCTTGTCCCGCGATAGTACCAAAGAGAAGAAACGCAGAAATTACAATAATCAGTACAAGAGCGCTAAAATCAAGTACACGTGCAAACAAAATCGAAGAAAGTCCTGCAGAAAATCGAGTGCCTGTTTTTTCTCGGAGCCAATAAGGAGTTGCTATATCACCTGCCCGAAGAGGTACAACATAGGTTAGAAAGATACCTCCAACTAGCAATGGAAAGAGTGATACGGGATTCTCTTTTGTTTTGAAGGGGCGAAGAAGAGTCCACCAGCGTATCGCACGTAGTACATAGGCGATCCCAAAAAGTGCAAAGGCGGGGAGCATCCAGAATATATTAGCTGATGCTAATGTTCCAATGAGCGCAAAGATACCTTCTGGATAACCATTGATTATCAATGCAATATGAATCCAGATAATAATCAGGACTAGACTAATTCCTGCAATTAGGTAATAGTAACGTTGACGCATCACTCACAACTCATTTTTGGCAGTGGTAAGCCCTCTCTGCATTCCACTAGCCTAAAAATCCTACCTCATGAAAGAATTTCTATCACTTCGCACCTGAAAGGCTTTTGAATGAGACAGATAACCTTTTGTAGAGAAGAGACAGGTTGACGAACTCGTATGCCACCCAAATACGCGGTAATTCCCGCAGCCGGAAAAGGAAGACGTATCTTACCCTACTCCGAAAAAGTTCCAAAGCCCATGATTCAGGTGTTTAACCGCCCAATTCTAGCTCATGTAATCGACCGCTGTAAAAACGCAGGGATTTTTAAAATCATCATTGTCGTGAAACCGAAATCTGATGCAGTCAAGAATTATTTTCATGATGGCAGCGAGCTGGGCGTCTCCATTGAATACGTAGTACAACCCAAACCTGAAGGCATCGGACATGCCGTCGGACTGACAGAGGGAGTTGTTGATACACCATTCGTGGTATATCTTGGCGATGAACTCTACTTTGACTCAGACCATTATGGCTTCATCAACTCCTTCGATAAAACGGGATGCGCAGCATCAATTGGCATAATGCGTGTTGAGGACGAAAACCTTATCCGGAAAAACTACTCCGTTGAAATCGACCCCGAGACCCAGATCATTCAACACCTCATCGAAAAACCCATAGAGCTCACCAACAACATCCTTGGTTGTGGATCCTACATATTTGACGAAACCGTATTCGAAGCAGTCCGACGTACACCTCCGTCAAAGAAAAATGAAATAGAAATCACCGATACCCTCAATACCATTCGCGAATTAGGTAAAGATGTCTATGGATATTTCCTTGGAGGGCAATATCTGAATGTTACCTACCCCGAAGATATCATTGAAGCGGAAAAACTGCTAAGCAAAGACAAAGACCAAATTCTATAATCCCAAAATAACCTTAATCATTTTGAGTCCAGTACCGAAGGCCTTTCTTTTTGAAGTTGTAATCTTTGCTTCCCCAACTCGAATCAAATAGTGAACGGGAATCTCTTTCATCTTTCCTCCATATCGAAGAACCTTCACAATCATTTGGGGAGAGAACGCAGCGCCTTCAGCATCCAATTCAGGAAGTATGACCTCTAGCATTTCACGTCGAATGAGTCGAAGTGTGCAACCAACGTCTGTGAGTGGGGGATATCCGTGAAGCAATCCCAATAACTTTGCTACCGCCATATTCCCGACAACAAGGAAGAGACCCATATTGGCTCCTTCTTCAAGGTAAGGAGTTGCTGTTCGGGTGCCAATCACAAAATGATGCCGATCAATATGTTCCAAAAGTTTGGGAATGTCAACGCCAAGGAAGGTTTGGTCTGCTTCCGTGATAATAATCATGTCGTACCCGCGATCCAACGCTTCACGTAACCCACGTCGAATCGCTGCTCCATAGCCTTGAATAGGCTCGGGAACAACAGTCGCTCCCGCGGCCTTTGCAATCTTAGCTGTGTTATCGGTTGAGTTATTATCCACGACGATAAGTTCATCCACTTCGGGCGTGAGAAAATCCTTCACTGTGTGCCTGATGGGCTCCTCTTCATTCCAAGCAGGAATTACTACGCAGACGCGTTTACCCTTGTACATCACAGGCACAATCCCATCATCAGAAGAATATGGTCTAGAGGTTCATGCTGACGGTTTTCCTATAAAAGTATGGAAGCTTAAGAATTCACAAAATGAATAATCAAGCTCCTTGTTCAGGAGCAATCATTATTTCAAAGAATATGCTGGTGTAACGCGACCTTCATCGGTGGCTTGAATCATTTTACCAGCGAGATAAGAAAAGAGTTGACTCACATTCTCACCGGTTCTTGCGGACACGGGAAAATAGGCTGAAACTTCATGATGCAAACAAAATTCACGAAGGTCTTCGTCCGAGGGACCTCCCTCCAAATCGGCTTTGGCTCCCACAAGAATCAGCGGAATCGCTCCGGCAGCTTCTCGGATAATTTCGATCCAATAGCTAAGCTGTAAAAATGTGGAAAATCGACAAAGATCAAACACAACGAATGCTCCGTGGGCTCCAAGACAGAAAATGGGCATGAGTTCGCGGAAACGTTCTTCGCCACCAAAGTCCCAAATTGATAAGCCCACTCGTTGTGTATTGACATCAATCTCTTGATAGGCAAATTCTGATCCAACAGTCATTATCGGTGTGGAACTAAAACCGGTGATATACCGTTGGATGATACTGGTCTTCCCCACTCCTCCTTCGCCAGCAACAATCACTTTGTAAATCGGCGTTTTGGCAGTAACAGTCGTTGTTGCGATTGCAACTTCTGTTTTGCCGTTGGATTGTTCATGAGTTTCCAGAGTATACACCACGCCGATAGCATGTAAGCTAGCACACTACTACGTAGCAAGCCACACCTTACAGTCCATTATCGCAAACCGAGATTTTTATACTCTTCGAGTTTTTCGAGGAAACCACGATTTTATTCAATTTTCCTTGGATTTTCCGCAATAAAAACAAATGAAACCGACGAAAACCTCAAAAAACCTAGAAGCCGTGACTAAGTTAGGCAAACAAAAGTTAAACTCAATGACTTCGAAGTCAGATTGTGTTAGTAGATTTTCTGTGAAACCTAAAGAACCTCGTTTGGATCTCCTACCGAAGGGGGCTTACTTACCATCAATACATCGAACCCGCCAATTAGCCCTAAGATAGGTCCAATGAAAAAGCCAGAGCCTGGAATGAAGAAACCAATCCCCGAACAAATAAGCCCAATTACAGCACCTATTTGCTGATTCACAAGTAACATAATCGCACTACTCACAAAAAGCACCGCACTCAAAATAATCGCCAAGTATAATCCCTCAACTGTTTGTGTGACAAAAATGAGAGCTTGGTTCTCTGGAAGAAATAGCACTATATCAGCCAAGCGAAATAATTGCCAGATGCTACCACCGATTATTAGGAAACCGGCTAAGATCAATAATAAGGGATCTCTGAAGGAGCGTTTAGGTTTGTCCTTAATCATTTCACTTACAGGTACGACATCAGATTCGTCGAGTGACATAGGTGGCACCTTGGAGCATTCGAGATTTATGCACCG
>JBHLQC010000154.1:0-3824 GCA_048885185.1 Candidatus Odinarchaeota archaeon
TAGAGATGTTGAATATTATAAGCCGTACCTTCATTCGATAATATCACAAACTCCGGTATCTCATTTATAGGATAAATAGAAGAAGAGTCTACTTAATGGCCGTCTCTGAATCTCTTTCCTCATCAGGTTATGACGACCGTGTGCCTGTAAAAACAAAGCTAGGGTTTAGTGCTGCTAATACCTCGAATATCCTTTTGTCGGGCTTAGCCCTTGGTGCTATTGACATCTTTTATCTCAAATTCTATAATTTGGACCCTCGGCTCATGGCTATCTCCTGGATTCTATTCATGGGATGGAATGCAATCAATGATCCCTTGATTGGGATTATTCAAGATAGAACAAAATCCAAACTTGGACGGCGGGTTCCTTACTTGCGTTATGGGGCGATTCCGTATACGATCGCTTTTCTTTTGGTCTGGTTTCCCTTCGTTTATAATTCACAATTAGGTATTCCTTTGTTTGTCCAATGGTTTCCAGGGATTGATACTATCGATATGGGCTTGTTTTGGAATCATTTGATGATGCTCTTTATTTTCGACACGTTGTTTAGTATGATTGGCTTGATATGTAATATTCTCCCTGCGGAGATGGCTGTCACAGCACAAGAACGGACGAATGTTGTAGCCTTTGCTACAATTTTGGGAGTGCCTGGTTCAATCCTTCCGACGATTCTTCCGATTATGTTGCTCAGTGGAGACAGCCCTGATATAACTACTTTCTTGATTGTAATGGTGATTATCGCTATTATTGCCGGGCTGTTATTGTTTGGGGGGAGTTATTTCATCAAGGAAAATCGCTATGCGGTAACTGAAGAAACATTGGGCTTCAAAAAGAGTATTGTTGAAACTTTCAAGAACAAGCCATTTCTTATCTTGGAGGTCACCATCTTTTCGTTCGTCGTGCTCCAAGAATCTATGTTTAGCGGATTAGTCTACTTATTGGATTTTGTTTTGGTCGTTACTGGCTGGATTTCAATCGTTTCTTTCATTCCTATTGTGATTGTGGTTGGTTGGGTGTTATGGAACACATTGAGCAAGATCTCTATTCATGGACTCCGTAAGACCATGCTGAGGGCATCTTTCATTGCAATTGCAGGATTTGTTCTTTTCTTTGTGATCGGGTGGTTCTGGGGTCCCAGAGTCTCCGTTGAGATGGTTGTAGTCGCACTCGGTTTAATGTTCATTGGATTGTTAACGTTCGTGATGATTAACCAACCTTTGATAGGGGAGGCTATTGATTATGATGAGATCCGCACAGGGAAACGGCGAGAAACTACCTATTCGGGGGTTAATGCACTAATCACTAAGCCTGGAGTGTCGATTGCCCATTTCATTACCCTCTCGATTATGGCAGCTTATGGCTATAACGTAGACTTCCCAGTGTCAGCTCAACCCGTATCCGTATCGTTGGGAGTTTTCTTTGCGTTCACAATCGTGCCAATATGCTTCCTCCTGGTTGGCATCATTGCAATGATGAAATTTCCCCTTTATGGTGAGGAGTGGATAGTACAAAAGCGCCAGTTGCTGGAGATCCACATCCAGAAAGAGCGGGAGTACCTGAAGTATCTGGAAACAGAGATGTCTAACAAGAGAGAGTATGACAATTACAGAAACACATCATCAAAGAGGAATTAACTTCTCACAATGAAGCTGCACTGTCATCTGTTCTGTCTGCATTCCAGAAAGCAAGCGAGTTGTCTTCTAAATCCATTTAATCTTGGGTTTTTCTTTCTTCGACAGCATTGCGCGAGCTTCAGGGATATCCTTTGGATAGCCCAGCACGATTGGGCCGTATATTCGTTCATCATCCGTTAGCTCGAGGGTTTGCACGATTTCAGCATTGCCTTTAACTAATGAACCGAATCCTACATAGCAGCTTCCAAGGCCGAGTGATTGGGCAGCGATCATGATGTTCTGACAGGCAAGTGCACAACTAACTGCATATTCAGCTGGTCCAATGACAAAGAGGATGACAGGAGCAGAGTAGTAAACCATGTCTTTGGGTTCGTCCATTGCATCATAGAGTCGCATGGCTTTCTCGTACCATTTAGGGAGCATCTCCTTGGTTTTTTCAGTGCTGTTTTTCCAGATTGGTAGCGTGGTCTGTACGAGTTTTTGTTTGAACTCGAGATCTTCAACAACTATAAACCGCCAAGGCTGAAACAGCGGGTCCTTCTTGCCTTTTACTAACCTTCCCTGCGAAGGGGCCCGATTACCAGCCTCAATGATTGTTTTGATGATTTCCCTTGGAAGTGGTTTAGGCTCAAACGATCTACAAGAGCGTCTAGTGTGTAGGGTTTCAATTACTGGGTTCGTCATTACTTTCACCATCGATTAACTATGATTAGACATAAATCGAAGCGTAAAAATTTAAGTTACATAGGAAGAGACATAGAAACACCACCTACGATGGTAATGGCAGAATAGGCGGTGAAATCGTGGCTGTAGACTTACCATTATTCATTGCGATAGCTGAAATCGCAGGAATCTTTGTCGGCTTCGGCGCTCTCATCAGTGTCACTCGCCCAAACGAGATCGCGGCTCCCCAACTCGCCCGGATCCGTGGGCTTGTCACGGTCGGACTCACCCTAATCACCGCTTCCTTCATACCGGTCGCTCTTAACCTCTACGGTGTCATTGATCACCCCCTCTGGTTTATGTCCAGTCTCATCTTCTATTCTCTCAACTGGGTCGTGATCATATTGTCGTTTCGAGATCCCGTGAATAGAGAACTCATGAAAACTGAGACGCAGACCCGCCCCGTGATATCTATCCTTTTCTGGGTCTTGCTCGAGGCCCCGCTTCATATGCTATTGATTCTATCCATGCTTGGTTTGTTCCCATTTCTAGAATCTGCCTTCTACACAACAGCGCTCTTGTTCTACCTATTTCAGGCGGCATTCGCACTTGTACAACTCGTCTATTCGCAAGCAGAACCACCAAGCACCTAATACAACTGCCTGGATTGCGGTTGGTCTTCCTCAATGGCTTATAGCTCTCAACCACCTCTCCTTTCCTTGTTTTTTTTCAAGGCTCTTACGTAGTTCGCTACTTGGTGATGTATGTAGAAGGTCCATACGACTCCTTAGGGGTCATGAAGTAGTTGTATATCTCTCAACCAACTTCGTATATTCTGATGCGCAGTTTTAACTTGGCTGCCAGAGATAGCAATTCCCTGGAGAATTGTTGCATCGGAACTCATTTTCTTAATATCCGTAATGCAATTTGCTTCTCCGCCACCACCATGGGTGATAAATGGGACTACTACTTTTCCAGAAAAATCAAAATTGGCAAGAAATGAAACAACTGGGGGTGCAACCGTGCTATACCAATTTGGACTGCCAATGAATAGAATGTCGTATTGCTCTACGTCCTTTACTTCTTCTTTCAGATCTGGCTTAATGTGGTTATCAATTTCTACTTTGCTTACTCTCAAGACTTCCTGATAATTACTGGGATAATCCTTTACTGGTTCGATACGAAAAATATCCCCCCCAACAAATTCATTGATTTGATCAGCAATTTCTTGCGTGTTTCCCGAATGGGAAAAATATGCAATCAGTATTTTCTTTGCCATTTCAATGCACCATTCTGCGCTTCGACTAGGCGGCTAAGCAGGCCATCTTTGGTGATGGTTGTATCTTTCAGGGTGTTTCGAAGACTTTGTATTTATTTTTAGTTTTTTTACTTTCAGATAGATACGCGCAAATGTTGCCCTATGCTAGTCCAGTCCCACAAAGACTAAAGAAGGCGTTTCTGGGGGCGATACTCACATGAGTTTTCCATGGTTCTTTCGCACCATGGAAAAAAGGTCAAGACTTTGTT
>JBHLQC010000155.1:0-3807 GCA_048885185.1 Candidatus Odinarchaeota archaeon
CACTTAAAGATCTCATTAAAGATGCATTGAATTCCTTCTACAAACAGATTGTGACCTTTTTAGACAGATATTGGGTGGAGTCAGCGAAAAATCGTTAATCGGTTGTGCACAGTTGTGGCACTATCGGTAGCTTTATATTATAACACAACCATCGAACATCAAATAGCTACAAAACATGGATAAGAAAAGTCCTGTAGTAAAAAGGACGTGAACGAGTCATGGTAAAAATTGGCTGCCCCTTTTGCACCAAACAGGGAATAAGCATGGTCATTATTGGGCTAGCCCTGGTTATGATTAGCGTAACAATTGCAATCCCCTGGCTCGCAGTAATCGGGCTAATCTTTCTGCTCGCGGCTTACATTGTCCCCAACCTCAGGAGCGGAGAAGGCTGCCATGCATCAGGTTGCACCAATCCCGCCCATAACCACGGAGAGGAAGAATCACAATGAGTGAACACCCCGATCCCGAACTTGCACGATTACGTGAACAAAAAATAAAGGAGTTAAAACAAACTATGACAACCCAAACAGAACACCACCAAATCCCACAAGGGGTTCTCTATCTATCCACCCAAGATTTTGATCAAACCATCAGCAAAGGCGTTACTCTTGTTGACTTTTATGCTGAATGGTGTGGACCTTGTAAAATGATGGCCCCCGTTATCGACCAACTCGCCCAAGAATATGCTGGACGAGCCAAAGTAGCAAAAATCGATGTTGATCACAATATTGAGATTGCGATGCGATATCGCGTCCAAGGCGTGCCCACATTTGGCATCTTCAAAGATGGACAAATGGTCCACCGAATCGTTGGAGGCGTTGGATATCAGCCGTTGAAAGGGGCGTTAGATACTTTTCTCTAAACCAACCTCTTCACGTTAACTACTACGGTTCTGATACAAGCATCTCCGAAAGTCTTTTATTTTGTCATCAGATTTTCGTGTGCTGCTAGGGACCGTAATGCGCTTGGCATTACATCCGGAAAACACTCAGCAGTATTTGGGATTTGGTAACAACAGCTCCCTTCATTACTTCGCATGTAAAACACGTTTGCCTAAGATTATGAGGTCGATTAACTCAATGACAGAGAATCCTCACAAGCAAGACGAAGTGACAAAGTCAAGAGAAGCAAAGAACAAGGAAGTTAAAGACCCGAAGCCCAGCAAGAAAGCTGAGAAGCCCAAGATTACAAAAAAACAACTGGAGAGAGCCTTAGGTGAAGCCCAAGCTGAAGTCGAGAAATACAAGAAACAACTCGCCTACGTCCAGGCGGATCATGAAAATTATGTCAAATCAATGGAAAAACACAAAACCCAGTTGCGACTCCAGGCCAATCATGACTTGATTTTGTCATTACTGCCAATCCTGGATGATTTAGAACGAGCACAAATTATGGTACCTCAAATTGAAATGAATGCCCCCTTTATTAAAGGGCTAAATATGCTAGTCGATAACCTGAAAACTTCCTTACAAAATGCTGGGGTAAAGCTGATTTCCTGTGAGGGACAAGCGTTTGATCCCCTGCGCCATGAAGCAGTGGTTCGTGAAGAAACTGCAGAGGTTCCCCCAAATACTGTGATTGAAGAATTGCGGAAAGGTTATCTGCTAAAGGGATCGTTATTGCGTCCGTCCATGGTAAAAATCGCAATAGCTCCTAAACCTCCAGAAGCTGCCAAAGTCTCGTCAGCAAAAGGAGAAAAAACGGAAAAAGATTCACCAAAACAAAAATGATTGTAATTGATTGATGATACAGAGTTGATTCGTATGGCAAAAATTATTGGAATTGACCTGGGGACAAGTAACTCTGCAGCAGCCGTGATGCGCGGAGACCGCCCAGTTATTATTCCCAGTGCAGAAGGTCCAACCGTGTCAGGGAAAGCTTTCCCTTCTTATATCGCCATCACTGATGATGGAACACGGCTAGTAGGTGAACCCGCCCGACGACAAGCCGTTGCCAATCCAGAGGGCACAGTAACAGCAGTCAAACGGAAAATGGGCACTCGAAAAAAGATTAAGATACGAGATAAAACCTTCACACCTGAAGAGCTCTCTTCGTTTATTTTACGAAAAATTAAAGTTGATTCTGAAGCCTTTCTTGAGGAACCGGTTCAGAAAGCTGTTATCACAGTTCCTGCCTATTTTAATGATAATCAAAGACAGGCAACGAAAGATGCTGGGGAACTTGCCGGTTTAGAAGTGGTGCGTTTGATTAACGAGCCTACAGCTGCTTCTCTAGCGTATGGTATCGATAAGCTTGATCAGGAATTGAAGATTCTCGTATTTGACCTCGGTGGTGGAACACTCGACGTCACTATCATGGATTTTGGACCTGACCCGGATACTGGGAGTGGACTCTTTCAGGTTGTATCAACCGCGGGAGATACCCAACTTGGTGGAACGGATATGGACCTATCGATTGCTAATTGGCTTGCTGAAGAGTTTAAGGCGGAACATGGAATGGATCTCCAAGATGATCCTACCGCATGGCGGCGGTTACTCGAAGCAGCGGAGAAAGCGAAAATCGAGCTCTCGAATGTGATTGAAACGGAAATCAACCTGCCTTATCTCACGGCCGATAAATCGGGTCCGAAGCATATGCAACGCAAATTTACTCGTGCTAAACTGGAAGATTTAGTTCGAGACATCATTGAACGTTGTGATGGTCCAATGCGGACTGCAATTAAAGATGCGAAGTTACGCCCAAAGGAAATTGACAAAATTATCCTTATTGGTGGACCAACGCGGATGCCTATTGTCCGTCAGTATGTAGAGAAATTCATTGGAAAGAAGGCGGAACGTGGTGTAGATCCAATGGAAGCAGTGGCGCTTGGAGCAGCTATCCAAGCAGGTGTTATCACTGGTGAAGTCAAAGACCTCCTTCTTCTTGACGTCACACCGCTATCACTAGGTGTGGAAACCAAAGGGGAAGTGATGACACGAATCATCGATAAGAACACTACTATTCCCATCACGCAGAGCCAAATCTTTAGCACTGCAAGCAATATGCAAACGGTTGTGACTATTCATGTCCTTCAAGGCGAACGAGCAATGGCTCGCGATAATATCTCCTTAGGACAGTTCAACCTCACTGGTATACCACCCGCTCCAATGGGTGTTCCTCAAATCGAGGTCACTTTCGATATTGATGTCAATGGGATTCTGCATGTGTCTGCAAAGGACCTTGGAACAGGTAATGAACAAAAAATTACCATCTCTGCATCGACAAAGCTAACTGATGATCAGAAGGATCGAATGGTTGCGGACGCTGAACAATATGAAGAAGAAGACAAGCGTCGCCGGGAAGAAGTCGAAGAATTCAACAAGGCAGAATCAATGGTCTATACGGCTCGAAAAACCTTGAAAGAACATGGCGACAAAGTAAGTGAGGGAGATCGCCAAAAGGTCGAAGAGTCTACTAACAGGCTTGAAAAAGCCCTGCAAGACAAAGACCTTGCTGCCGTGAAAGAGGAAATGGAAACACTCACTGATGTAATACAAGGTCTTGGTGCTGCGGTTTATCAGCAAGTAGCTGAAGAACAAGCTCGACAACAAGCCCAAGCAGGAGTCCCTGACGAAGAGCCTTCTGAACCTAAGAAGAAGAAAAAGAAGAAGTCCAAGGAAAAAGTTGTAGACGCTGATTACGAAGTCGTAGACGATGAAGACAAGAAGTAATCACATCTATCGACACAACACGAATTCATCCGCATTCAGATTCACGTTGGCAGAACAAATAAAAGCCTAGTTTAGATTCCTGTTTACCGTATTCGGTGACTAGCGTGAGTTATGGCAATAACCAAAAACGTGATTA
>JBHLQC010000156.1:0-3738 GCA_048885185.1 Candidatus Odinarchaeota archaeon
ACCCGGGAGCTCAGGCTTTTTTCTGGGAGGTATTGTTGCTTACTCTGATAGTCTGAAACACCGTCTATTGCAGGTTCCTAAATCAGTGATTCAACGTCATGGAGCGGTTAGTGAGGAAACTGTTGCTGCTATGGCAAATGGGATTCGATTGATACTTCGCACAGATTATGGCTTGGCGACTTCGGGAATTGCAGGTCCTACTGGAGCACGTCCAAAGAAACCCGTAGGATTGGTGCATATTGCCGTATCACATCGTGGATTTGAAACCATCACTCGAAATCTCGTCTTCAATGGAACACGTACCGAGAATAAATTACACTTTTGTAAAGCGGCACTTCAATTCTTGCTAGAAGCGATTTCCTCAGAGGAGAAATGAATATCCAATTCGCGATGGCGTAATCCTCTTAAAGAGCGGACTCTCACGCAACATGAGTTTCATGCCCTCATTTTCTTTTGGTTACCCTAATTACCTTGAACCACCGGTGTTTCGTCCCCCTAGTGAAGCAAACAGCCTCATTCTTCAGGCAACTTTAGGGTGTTCACATAATCGTTGTACATTTTGTGGGAGCTATCGAACCAAACAATTCAAAGTCAAACCCTTCCCTCAATTCCGTGAAGAAGTCGAACAACTCGCGCAAACTCAGCGGATTCGTCCGAAACGGATTTTCATCGCGGATGGCGATGCGTTCGTTCTTTCAGCATCCCAGTTACTTGAGATTCTCACATTACTAACCAAGGAGTTTCCTAATGTTGAAAGGATCAGTATCTATGCGAGTGGTTCGAATGTCCTTCGGAAAACCGATGAAGAGCTCACACAAATCCGAAAAGCCGGACTAGATATGGTTTACATCGGTTTAGAGTCGGGAGATGACGAGGTCCTTCAACTTGTTAACAAAGGCATTAACAACGAGAATCATATTACAGCATGCCTCCGTCTCAAAAAAGCGGGATTTACGATTTCGCCAATCATAATTTTAGGTGTGGGTGGGAAAAGTCGTAGCCAACAACATGCAATACATACAGCAGCTACTATCCGAGCAATTGATCCTCCATATCTGGCAGCTCTGACACTGATGTTAGTTCCGGGCACCGAACTTCATGCCCAAGCACAACGGGGTGAATTTCAACCACTTGATCCCCTCGAAACTCTCGAAGAACTTCGGACCATAATAGACGGGTTAACCGATTTGACGCATTGTGTATTTCGAACAAACCATGCTTCCAATTACCTTCCCCTCCGAGGAATACTCTCGCAAGATCGAAAACGACTCCTCGACGCAATAGATACCGTTCTCAATGACCCACAAGCAGCTAGCAAATTACGCCCCGAATATATCCGAGGATTGTAACCTTCTGGAGAAACACATATACTCAGTGTCTCATTAGAGAGATTTTGTATTTCATAATACAGGAGTGGAATTAGATTGGGTAATCTACGACCAGAAGATATCGATCCACTACGTCGTGGCCCTCGAAAAATACCACCCGACGACTTAAAACGTGGAACTGATTTGGATATCGTCTCATTACTTCGTCAACTCTTAGTGCGTGTTGAGCAACTTGAGAAAGATATGCGTCAAGTAAAAGAGAAGCTCAGCCTTTAGACGGCTAAGAGCTAACCGATTCCTAAAAGAACATTGCGTCTTAGGAGCGTCTACGTTTCCAGATAATTACAATGACAAGGGCTAGTGCAGTTACAACAACTATGCCCACGACGCCATAAAGGATGGGAGATCCTGGTACAAGAGCTAGATAGAGGGATCGTGTTCCATATTGGCAGAGAAGGAGCTGTTCTGGATCGAGTGTCAACTGTAGTGGAAATTCAGGCACAGTGATACTTAGGACAGTTGCTGGGGAGGCTTTCATCCAGACCCATACGACTTCACTCGTTGCTCCGAAGGATATGGATAAAGGCACACGAAGCCGAACAGGAGTAGATGCGCTTTGAAGTAAAGTAGCACTGATTGTCCATCCGTCGACTCCTGCCGATAGAGTGGTTGCTCCGAGGCTTAAAGTGACGACCCCACTTCCATACACCCAAGGCTCGAAGAACCAATCTAATGACTCACCGACAGAGGTTTCGAAATACTGTTGAAGGGTCCGTGCTCGAACGTTTTGATGAATCGCCAAAGAGTAGATGTCTTGCCAGGCTTGGTAGAACGAAGCATCGCCTAATTGATGGCGAAGCATATCATAAACAAGTGCGGCTTTGGAGTAAACAATGCTGCCATAGGCGTCCCAGTTAGTGTTTTGCCAGAATGCCATGGACTGGTTGATACTCTCATCACCACCATTAGCTACATAACTCCAATATCGATTCAAATCATAAAGCCTATAGTCAGCACGTGTACGAGCATCATAAGCATATTCTACCCATTCATATTCACAGTATGAAGCAAATCCTTCGTCAATCCATGGTTCAGTATAACTATCAGTTCCAATGGTAAAGGGTATCCATTCATGTCCAATCTCATGAGCCACAACTGAGGCAAAATAGGAGAGTCCTGTATAATCTTCGTATAAGACAGCTCCAATCATAACGAGCTGAGGGTATTCCATGCCACCTGCCCAGAAATCGGCTTCCACGATATGAAGACTCTTCCATGGATAGTGTCCAAAAAGGTTTCCATATATTTCAAGACATTGCGTTGCGATTTCGAGAACCCGTTGCCCAGCTAATTCATGGTCAGCGATATGATAGCTAGTCACATTCACACCTTGTGTTTCAACACTAAGTGTTTGGTAATGAGGGCTCGTACACCATGTGAAATCACGGACAGGTCCGGTCACGAAATGCCAGGTTCGTGTTCCTCCACTAATACTCGTGTTTTCAAGCTCACCAGTTGCTGCAACAACATAATCATCAGGAACGGTGATTTCAACATCATAAATCGCGACATCACTGTAGAAGCTCTCCCCCAAATGGGAGTAAGGCGTCCTGTCCCATCCACGGTCATCATAGACGGAAACAATCGGGTGCCAGTTGCCCAGATTGAAGGCTAGAAGTTCGAAATCTTCGGTTTCTATGGTTACACCAAACCGATCAGATCGTTCTGGAATCATGACCTGCCAAAGTAAATTCAGGGTCACATTTTGCCCCGGAGCCAATACCCCAGGACCAGACCCGTCAACTAGATTAACCCAAAGCAGAGAATCATCGACACCACTAATCATGTAGGTTAAGGAAGTATCGTTGAATAGAACATCAAAAACTTCCATCCAACCCTCAGGTTGGAAGGCATTAGGATACAGATGAAAATACAACTCAGAAAAGGAGTCGGTTGCATGATTCACATAATTGATAGTTGTGGATCCATTCACAATATGTGTTAATGGCATTAAGAGGGCGTCAATCGAATAATTGGTGATGGGCGTTGGAGCAGCTAGCGGCGCACGTGAACCTACAACCAAGTTACCTTCATTTGTCGGCGTAGTTTGTTGGCTAGAATTCATAACTGGTATGTTACTCACTTGGTTAGGAGGAGAAAAAGCTGGAATGCACATGAGGGGATGTATAGTCATTAGAGAGAAGACGAGTAAACAAGTCATTGTAAAAAGGAGACTACTACGAGTCCGCACAACCAAGCTAAACAACTCTTACGTGTCCTCATAAATATGATAAGAAAAAGTCTTCGAAGGGAGCAACTGACCCTTCTAAAAATTATGATATGCCTTCCTGAGAGAAGCAGATTGGTAACCTAGAAGGTTCCGATCCTAAGCTTCCTCAGGAACGGCGGG
>JBHLQC010000157.1:0-3735 GCA_048885185.1 Candidatus Odinarchaeota archaeon
ATACGTCACCAAAGAATAGAAACAGTGCTATCTTGGAAACCCATGCACCATTAAATTCTGAAATTTCCTCTGCAGTTGATGTCTTTGAATATGGTCAAAACAAGAGCCAGATTTATAACAATGCCCATAATGACACAACATTCACCTTCAACTCAAACCAGTATCCACAGAATTATCAAGGATACCGTCTTCATGCCGCTGTCACAGATCTTCGGAAAACCGTAGATCCAATTCCAAATGGTGATTTTGAACAATATTCAGAACCAGGAAACAATTGGACCCTAACACAATCAAATGGCATAATTAATTCCCTAAGCACAATACCAGAAGGAAACCCTGGTTCTTGTCTTGATCTTGAACTAGCCTATGGCAAACTACTGCTAACTCGTACAGCATACGTTGACAATGACTTTGAGTACATCTCCCAATTCACGCCAACTACACTCATCCTTTCTTTTGATATTCGTTTTTCTGCTGATATCACGCAAGCAGATTGGTTTATTGTTAGGGTTGAAATCGAAGATGAAATTGGGGACCCAATGGGAATGTGGTGGAAAACTACTGCAGATTTCAATCCAACATCATGGGAACACATAAGTTTTCCAACTATCCCAGTGAATGGATCGTTAACATTACGAATTACTCTCCGAAAAACCACAAGTTCAAACCTCGATGTTGATGGGCACATCTACTTTGATAACTTTGAATACCAAATTGGTAGTTGGGGTACACCCAACGAAGTAGGACTAGCCCTCAACAACACTGCTGTGATAGATACCTTTGGATCTAATGGTGAAGTTAACATCTATGCCGATCCGAACCTCAAAGAAGAAATTAACCCGTCTCTGGGTTGGAACACTAATCAAACCTTCTTCTTTAGTTCAAATGAATCAATTACTTTTATAGTTCAATACACAATGTTTGTGAAAACTGAAAGCGATGAATCAGCTATAGCCTCGTTTTTTGTATCTTCAGAATCGGAACCCAGTTGGATAATCAATTACACCATACCTGAAAATAGACCACCTTCTAGTTATTCGAATTATCAATTTGGATTATATCTCCCAGAAGAATGGAATTTAGCTGAAGTGAGAAATCAAATTGGAAATAAAATCGATAGCTATTCCTATAATACAACTACTCGATTTCTTCTCATGTATGAGAATATTGGAATCCCCGGTGAATACTTTGATATTCATTGCATATCCATTGTACAAACGGAAGCAATACTGAATTCACCTGAACCAAATGGCCATTATGGATGGTTAAGTTTATTCGTCAATGTTTCTTGGCGTAATATAGAAACGGGCACATTCATTAAAAATGCAGAAGTAACTTTACGATTAACAGACGAAAGTGCAAATACATTCACTCATTCTATGGACTCAAATGATCACGGGTCATATTCAGTTGATGTCCCAATCATCGCACTTGAACCCGCAACTCCAGTCTCAATTGACATTGAATTCTATAAAGAAGGTTATTCAAATGCCACTATTGCAACAGGAACTGCCCTAGAATTCTCAGTCGTTGTTAACAACGGTATTCCTCCAATAATATTTGGTCTCCCAACCGAATTCCTCATCCTCGGTGTGTTGATTTGTATCATACTTTTCCTCACTTGGCTGTTATATACTAAAGTCTACAAACCACGATACATAATTCCCAAACAGGTTGCACGTGCACGGCAACTCCAAGAAGTGCTTGAAATTTTCAATGACGTGACTAACCTTTCTCGGTTCCTTGTTCTTCATCATGGATCAGGAATAGCCATCTTTGATCCATTCAAGGATAGGGGAATGGATGCCTCCTTGTTCGGTGGTTTCCTTCAAGCTCTACAAGCCTTCGCTATTGATGTTGCCAAAAATTCCGATGATTCTGCCCTGCCCCCAGAAGCCCGGCTCTCAGAAATCACCTATGAGGGCTTCCGAGTCATCATTCATGATGGCACCTATACTCGCACTGCCCTTGTATACCGCGGTATCCCCAGCGACACATTAAAAGAAAAAATACAAGCATTTGCTGCAAGATTCGAAGAAAGATATTCACATCAATTAGAAAAGCGAGGCTTCGAACCCGCACTATTTGAAGGGGCAAATGCTCTGCTTGAAGAAATTTTCCATGTATCACTGTTATTCCCTCATAGAGTGTTAGCCGAAGTGTCTAAGAGTCTTTCACTCTCAGTTTTAGAAAATAGGCTTCATTATGTTGCTTTAGAACTCGCAAAGTCTAGTGAGTTTGTTTTCTTGGGAGAAATCATGAACTCATACTTAGAGACCGTTCAAGAGGAACCCACAGAATTGATGAATGCACTTTTCGAGCTTCGAGAGAAGAAACTATTGATTCCCTCAGAAGTTTTCTAATTCACTTGTTCTCAGTGATAAGTGATAGAAGTTTCTGGCTGGTTCCGAACACTTATTAAAATTCGTAAACTGTGCTGACTTCGCTTCACCGTAACAAATCGCATCTACTTACCTGCACGGTGTATCGCTATGTCAGATAAAACTTCAATCAGCAGCTCCCGTCGTTACCTGGTCGTATTGGGTGCTCTCATTATCCAAGTATGTCTAGGCTCAATCTATGCTTGGTCAATCTTTCAAGCCGCGCTTCGAGAAGGTGTCTATATCTGGCCTTCTCTCTTAACCCAACTACCATTCGCAGCAGGACTCGCCTCGTTTGCAGCCTTCATGATTATCGCTGGTTACTATCAAGACCGAGTGGGTCCACGAAAAGTAGCCACCCTTGGCGGAATATTACTCGCAGCTGGCTACTTCCTTGCTGGCCTAGTTGATATCATCAGTCAAGGTAATCCAATCATTGGCACAGCATGGCTCGTTCTCACTTACGGAATAATCGCTGGAGCAGGTATTGGATTTGCCTACGTCTGTCCCATTGCAGCCCTAGTAAAATGGTTCCCTGACAAGAAAGGACTCATCACCGGTGTTGCTGTTGCGGGATTCGGGGCTGGTGCTCTCGTAATGGGTTACGTTGAAACATGGCTACTGAGCCTACCAATGATATTCCCGCTTGTTGGTGGGGCCTTCATAATCCTAGGTATCCTTTACCTTGTCTTAGTTGTCTCAGGATCACAATTGCTAACCAATCCACCTCTTGGATGGACACCGCCTGGATACACCTCTTCATCCAGATCAGTAAACGCCAAAGGGAAAGATTACATGCCCCGAGGAATGATAGTAACCGTCGTGTTCTGGTTATTGTGGTTTATGTTTCTCTTCGCAGCTACAGCAGGTCTCATGACTTTAGGAAATGTAAAATCCGCTGCAGCCGCCATTGATCCCCTAACTTCAAGTCTTCCCATCTGGGGAGTAATTGCTTCGATAATTGTCGGTGTCATGTCCATCTTCAATGCCATTGGGCGAATCGTCTGGGGTGCCCTATCAGACCGCATTGGACGAGTAACCACCATGGTGATTATGTTCACCATACTCACCATTGGCATGTTCGGCTTCTCCTTTCTAAGCACAACATACGCGAGCTGGATTATTGTCATGATCGTAGCATCATTAGTAGGTTTCTGCTTTGGTGGAAACTTTGCCCTCTTCCCCTCTTCCACTGCTGACTACTATGGAACTAAGAATGTTGGATCGAATTACGGGGTTCTCTTCACGGCGTACGGAGTTGCAGGAATCACAGGTGCTCTTGCTGCAGGACTGATCGTCGACTTCACTGGTAGTTACTTCTTAGCCTTTACTATCACTGGTGTACTCGCTATCG
>JBHLQC010000158.1:0-3703 GCA_048885185.1 Candidatus Odinarchaeota archaeon
TTTCCTTTCCGAACTACACCATCAATCCGTTTCTTATCAAACATGTTTGCCACGATTTGAGCGAGTTCTGGATCAAAACCGTTGTATGTATCAATTGAGATTTGTCGGGCCTCATTCCATGAGAATTTTCGTTCAGGCATATTTGGTAATGGAGCCACAACATCCCATTCTCCGAGTTTGGGTAAGCCCATGATTTTCGCTTTGATTCCTAAATACCGCTGATAGAGCGTTACATGATTTTGCACTGACATCATGAGAGCATCAATGGTTTCTGGATCAACATCATTGTCGATGAGACTTTGAGTTCGGGGAGAAGGCCATTTCCGATGTTTGGTTGTCTCGAGGTGGTCACCTGCAATCGCCCGAAGGGCACTCGCCCACAAAATCTCATCTTGACTCAATCCTGTCCACACGATGTCTTTTGCAGCTTTGCGAACGTCACGATTGGGATGCTCATATAATCCGATAATCTCTCCGAAGGGCATGATTTTCTTTTCGCCCTCAACCTCAATTTCGTAAGTTCTCGTGGCTAGCCAGTCATTTTGGAGCTGCGCCCATGAGTCAATTCCATAACGGTCTTTTTGAATGAAGATGCGTTCTTCTAGATCACTCAGCACAAAGGGAGCTTTACGCTTAATAATTTCTAAGGCATGTTTGTACTCTGCTAAAATAGAATCTTCAATGAGTTCAGGTTTCGATGCAACCAGTTGAGTCAGTTCAATTACAATAAAGGCTTGAGCTTGTCGAATTTTCATATTCATTCGACGTGCAACATCGGCTACTTTCTTCGCCTCAGGATCAAGTGAATTTGCGGCATATGATAACCGGGCGAACATGAACACGCCCTCGCGTTTGAGAGCGTTATCTTGGTATTCTTCCAAGAAGGTTCGAACCGCTTGCGCATCCATGGAACGTACTTTACCCTTGTATTTTGCAGCAAAATCTTGCGCAGTCTTTACATGCTGTTCCATTAACGCCTGGAGTTTGTCAATCTTTGTTGAGGGAACCAATGGAGTGAGGTCCCATGCCTCGCCTTTAACAGCCATATTCTTGCCCCGCGCAGTCAAGGAGAGACACAAGGTTAAAAGTTGAGTGGATGCCTGAAAAGATGGCTTCCTCAAGTATTCAATTGGTAACAAACGCCACTGAACTGGTCAAAGATATCTCGAAAAGCTTTGTAGAGTTTTTCATAGGTGGCTACGCTTTCAGATTCAGGATGGACCTCTTTGTCATAGGTGAATATTTTTTCCAGTTCATCAAAAGATTTGTATTCTCCAAGGGCTACGGCGGCAACTAAAGCTACGCCCACAGTTCCGGCGTCCTGGAGTGTAGTGACACGTCGTAATGGGACATTTAGGATGTCAGCAAAGATCTGCATCCATAAATCGCTTTTTGCGCCCCCGCCACAGATATTCAGTTGTGTAATCTCATGACCCATACTGGCCAGCGCCTCTTTGACCCAGCGCGTATTATAGGCAACACCTTCAAGCACCGCACGAACCATATGATGTCGATTGTGATCAAAACTGAGATTCAAAAAAGCACTTCGCACGAACGGATTGATAAATGGACAGCGCTCACCAATTGGCCATGGTAGATAAAGGAGGTTCCGACTACCGGGTGGTACTTCTTTGGCCTGTTCGGTAACGAGGTCATATACATCCCTTTTCGCTGTGGAGGCTTGTTCACTTTCTGCAGTACAAACATTTTCCACGAGCCACGCCAAACACGAACCTGCACTCTCCATGTGACCAGTGAGCAATAAACGCCCAGGAATAGCACTCTCAATGGTTCCAGCCCCACACAAATCAAACTGGGGCTCTTCTTGGTGTTGAGATATCCACCCTGAGGATCCAATATATAGATGTGGTTTCCCAGGGGTAATTGCGCCTGATCCCACTGATACTGCGACGAGGTCTCCACACCCACATACCACTTGTGTTTCAGGTGTGAGACCGAGGTTTTTCGCAGCCTCTGGGGATAGGGTTCCGAGTATGTCGGTTGTTTTCACAATAGTTGAAAGATAGTCCATGGAAAGACCCAGACCCTCTTCAATGATTTCTGGTTCTGGTTCGTGTTTATCGATTCTGAAGTAATTCCAGATACAGGCATGACTCCAATCTGTGTAGAAATCGTCGACCCCCGCTTGATAGAGAATCCAATCTTTAACATCAACAAACTTCTTTGCTTTTTTGAAGATGTGGGGTTCTTCATTTTTCACCCAAGCGATTTTCGCCAAAGGATCCTTAGCCGACATCACGGGGATAATGTTCTTTGCCATCATATCTGGGAAGGTGAACTTGTTCATTAGCGGTGTAACATGATCTACGCTTCGTACATCCATCCAAAGGATGGTTTTACGTAGAGGTCGTCCTTTAGCGTCAACTGGGATCACCGAGGCCATCATTGCATCTACTGTGAATGCTGTGACTGACCGTGGATCAATTTTGGTTTGGGCAAGCACTTGACGGGCTGTAGTGGTTATGGCATCCCAATAGACGTGGGGATCCTGTTCTGCCCAACGCTCTTGTGGATATTCAACCTGATATGCCTGTTGGACGGTACCTTGCACACAACCCTGCATGTCAATAATGCTTGATTTTGTTGAACTCGTACCCAAATCACAAGCCAAAATGTACTTTTTCGACACAATCAACCCTCCCCCATAATAGTGCTGAATCTGGGATAAAGGCTTACGCTTTCCATTCGCTTCGTCAAATAAGTGGTCAATCGTTGCGAATTTTTATGCAAGAACAAGCATAAGCTGGTCTAATCCATCGTAGAACAGAGGAAGTATTCCATGTCATCAATTGATCAAATTGGGAAAGAATATGAGAATTTGTCCGCAATAATTGGTGAAGAATTTTTCAATCAGACAGCTGGACTCCCCTTTGATGCTGAGCGTTTACAACAAGCTAGCCAGAAGAGAACTCAGCTCTGTGAACATTTTCTCTCCAAATATACTGAACCTCGCCAAATGTATCGCGCATCAATTCAAGCACTAGCCCAGAGTGCCTTTCTCCCCCACCGCCTAAAACTCAATGAAGAACGATTAAAAATAATCTCGGATCCTTATCACACATTCAATGAGAACCCAGTAACATGGGCATCCTGGCGTCAATTCAATGCCATCACAAAAGATGCCACCACTCGGAAAGCCGTATTCGATCACTTCGTTAAGCAGGCACCTAAGCTTATTCCTCTTGTCAAAAACGGATTTGACGCAATGGGTGAAGTCTACACGCGATTCAAAACCACGCCAGTTATCAATTACCTTGAAAAAGAAGCATTTAGCTACGATGAGCTAGTCCAATTCTTATCCCAGCTTGGTGATGGAGCCCAATCAACCTTTCTTAAAACTGCTGACAAATATTCAGAGGAAATCAAAAACGGACCCTTCGAATATTACGATGATTTCTATTTCTTCCGCAGTCAGGTCTTCCGACCTTTAGATGACTATTTCAAAGGAATCGATTCAATTCCCGAGGTTCATAAAGTTCTTAGTAGGCTTGGTTTTGCTGTCGACCAAATTAAGGTTGACAATGAAGATCGCCCGAAAAAATCTCCATCCGCGTTTTGCTTTGGAATTCGCATCCCTCAAGATGTTCGAGTGGTTTACAAATTTACAAGCCCCGGAAGTACTCTTACATCTGTGTTCCACGAATTTGGACATGGCATTCATGGCATTAGTGGCATCCCCACA
>JBHLQC010000159.1:0-3667 GCA_048885185.1 Candidatus Odinarchaeota archaeon
GTCCTTTATCTTCGATTAGGATTTTGTTCGCGCCGATTTCGCCAGCGCCACCATGAACCGTAATGGTTACTGTCATGCTGTATACTCCACCAGTTGCCTATTATGGGTGTTTAGGTCGTCTTGTTTTAGGAACAAAGCTGTGGAGGATGTCTTGAGACAAGCTTCCACAACCTAAGATATCCTCTTTGTGATAGACGATTACATAGCCTCTTTGTTTGTTTTCATAATTAATGGATTCGCCTTGCATCCATTCTTTAGCCTGCTCAGCTGTCAAATGGATGATCTGTTTTGTAGCATAATGACCAAAAAGCATCGCGCCATCCATTGTTAAGCGAACTGCGCGGGGAGAATACTCCCCAACATAGAGCCCTGATGAGCCAGTGTATGGAACATCGGAGAGGAGAGTGCTTGCTACTTCACTAATTAGGCGAATGCGTTTTTTCCCTGACTTAAGAAACCGATAGCCCTTGAGTTTGGGAATACCAAATTGGGCAAAAAGTAGATCCCATACGTGTGATTCCCATTCTTCGTCAACTATTAGTGGTGAGAATTGCGGTTTACGCATTAGTTTTCCTTCCTGATGAGAGCTATGAAAAAGCCGTCCGTGTCATTTTCATGGGGATAAACGCGAAGGCATTCATGGAGGGTTTCATGATATTGTGTGTCCTCCCAGTGAGTTAGTCCTGGGTGGCTCTTTAAACCGGCAACATTGGGATGAACGATACCAGCATCTTGTGAACGACTGAGTAAATGATGAATGACTGCTTCATTTTCTTCTGGATGTAGACTGCAGGTAGAATATACCAGATGACCGCCGGGCTTAAGCAACCGGAACCCAGATGTGATGAGACCTTTTTGGAGAGTTTGAATACCTTTTATTCGTTGAAAATCTTTGATGCTGAATTGATGAGGTTTACTGCGAAGATGCCCTGAAGCTGTACAGGGTGCGTCGATGAGTACACGATCAAATTTGAGGGGAATCCGAGTTGATAGATGGCGTCCGTCTTCACAGAGCACGAGGGTATTGATTACTCCGCAGAGTTGGAGGTTATGTCCCAGACTTGTAATGCGACGAAACACCCGATCATTTGCTATTATCGCTCCTTGATTGTTCATCAGTTGAGCAAGTTGAGTGGTTTTGGATCCGGGAGCAGCGCAAAGGTCTAACACGAGATGATTAGGTTTTGGATTGAGGGCTAAAGGCGGAAGCATGCTTCCCCCTTCTTGGATGTAATAATAGCCCAGTAAATATTCTCTGGTAAAAGGAAGTTGTTTGTGATTACCAGAGACTCGGAATCCTGCAGGATACCAAGGTAATGGAGAAGCAGAAATGTTAAGGGCTTCTAATCGGCGGAGTCCTGACTGGATGTCGACTTTCAGTGTGTTGATTCGGATGAAATGAGTAGGAGGTTGGTTAATGTTTTCAATGAAGTGGTCATATTCGTCACCCAAAAGGACTTGAAAGCGTTTCTTAAAGACGAGGGGTATAACCTCTTCCATTATCATGGTTCGTAACGCGTCCTTATTTTTCTGAGGTGAATATTGGGGTGCTCAGCCGTTCTCGCTGAATGTGCCAAGTGTCAATAACACGGTTGCCATCGATGATATAATAGTGGTCAAACAGATTAGTTGTGAGGCAAGAATGGTTGGGTATGATACGAATGAGATCTCCAGGTGTGAATGAAGAATGAGAAGAGGGGTTTGCAAACTGAATTTTGCCATGCACGTGGGATAAACTAACAATCTTTGCCTGTGCTGGAGTGTCCGTGCTAACTGACGTAAGGACTACGCCATATCCCTGATTAGGATCAATGTGCGAAGCACCAACATCCTTGGTTAAGGTTGAAGCCCCAGCATCAGTTACAATATAATCAGATTGGACACTTACAACGCTAGCTAATACAGAAAGGGCACAATCCGAGAGGTCGCAAACTCCGAGCATAACTTGAGTGTTATCGAAGAACACGTAATTTCCTGGGCGAATCTCGGTTATCCCTTCTTGAAATCTTTCAGTTATTGTTGCTGTTGGTGTTGCGCCTATCGACACGGCGTTCGGGTTAAGTCCTTCAGCTTGGAGTCGTTGTGCAAATTGCAGCATAATATTTTGTTCTTCCATTGCAACAGAGCTCAGTTCTGCATGAGATTTAGAGTAATAAGCATGTCCAGCATGTGTCAAAATCCCTCCAAAGGTGAGATGAGACGCATCATTGATTTGTTGTGCTAGATCAATTGAACCTTGTTCCGTAGGATTAATGCCACATCGAGGATATCCCGAGTTCACTTTAAGTAGGACATTCATTGTTTGATCTGCAGCTATGCATTCTGCTTCAAGCACAGTGATAATGGAAGGGTGATCAACTAACACGTTCAGCGACGCGCGTTTTGCCAATTGTAAGGCGTGCGGAATTTTGTTTGGCACTAGTGGGAAGGCTAGCGTGAGGTCGGAAAAGCCTGCATCGATGAATGCTTCAGCCTCTCCCGAAGTCGATACGGTAATTCCCTGAGCACCGTATTCAGTTTGGAGATTGGCAATCTCGATACATTTGTGAGTCTTTATGTGCGGACGAAGAGCTACCCGACTCTTACGAGCCTTCTCAGCCATCGATGCAATATTACGAACTAGCTTATCCTTCTCTATAAGTAGAGCAGGGGTGATTAAGTCATCAATATTCAAGATGAACCTACCTCAGAAAACTCCTTCTTGCAAGGCTTTGGTGAAGGATGAAGATGTGGCTCCATCTTGACCGAATCCACTTTCCTCGCAGCTCCGATACGGAGGCCTCGGTGAATTTAAGATAGCCAGGAAGATGGAGCCAGTTAAGAAGATAGTACCAATGCTAGAAAAAAGCTCCTTTGTCGCAACAACTGAAACCTTTTTGTAACAACAGTTGGCAAAACCTCAATATTCGAGGGTCGTAATTATGGTTACTCTCAAATCATATCAAAAAGTTCGAAAAGCCCTAGAAAAAATTGGGCTACCAGGTCAAGACGCCTACGATTTACCAACAAGCGACAAACGGTTCCCTGATGGCGCCGGATACCGTATCGAAATCTCAGGAGTGGAACGTCCCCAAGTCTTAGAAGCCCTAATTGATGAATCTGACAAACGCGACATCCCGATTCACCGATTGATCAGCGTTGTAATGGGCGCTACCCTTCTTGATGACAAAGAACTGCGTCAATTTGCTAAAATGGCTCATGATGCCCAAATGGAAGTCATCCTGACCCCCGGACCACGAACCCCGTGGGATATTGGGCGACAAGTTGCCACACCCGATGGTGTTCTTTCGGGAATGCGATTCCGAGGAGCAGACAAATTAGTTGAAGTCATTGCAGACATCAAACGAGGAATTGAATTAGGTTTTCGCGGATTCTTAGTTATTGATGAAGGGCTCTTATGGACTTTGAACAAACTCAAAGAAATCGGTGAAATTCCTAAGGATGTCACCTTCAAAGTTAGCATCTTTGCAGGTCATGCTTCACCAGCTGGTGGAAGGCTCCTAGAAGAACTGGGGGCAGGCAGTTTCAACCCCGTAGCAGATTTGACCGTCCCTCAACTTGCTGCAATCCGTCAAGCCACAGATTTTCCTATCGATGTCCACATCATTTTGATGCCTAGCTTCGGAGGCTTCAATCGCTTCTACGATGCTCCTGAAATCACCCGATG
>JBHLQC010000160.1:0-3645 GCA_048885185.1 Candidatus Odinarchaeota archaeon
CGTCACAGGGTTGGGAATACATTAGTTCAGTGACCGGGGAACTTAGAATATCAGATTTCAGAATCGTTTCAGTCGATACCTTTGGTAACTGGGATTCAGGCAAAGCCAGGTCGTTTGAGGAAGCATTTCTTCGATTTTTTACTGCGACTTGGGCAATGTCTTCAGGAGACACGTTGAAGTGGTTCATGTATGCTCGCATCTGAAATGCCCCCGCAGTCAAATCGTTAATCAATTCGAGGGGGCGTTCAAAGGTAGGATCTGTGGAAAGCAATGTGGACGAACTATAGGAATAGCAAGATGGCATGCTTCCACCCCATACCAGGACTAACTTATGATGGCCTGCTAATGCCCGAAGCATTCCATAATGAACTGCAAAAGCACCGTCCATTTCCACCTTAGTTTCATCTTTCATGTATGCTCCACCGGCTTCTACTGTGAAGCAATTCGAGATGGTTCGTCCATCATAGTAATCATTAGTAGCACTGACCACGGAGGTGACATCTTTGTGTTTCAAATCCACACTATCGAGAGCACCCCTAACGGTTTGGAAAATCAGTTCATACCGACCCATGTCGTGATCCAGTGAAGGCGGAATCTGATGATAGCCAACAATGCCAACTTTGTTCACTTTTCTCCCCCCTCGAACTTTCTGAAGCCCTTAATGTCTTTGGGATGCCCTTTCAGCTCATCGTTCCAAACAACTTGGACCTTCATACCAATCGTTAGGTCTTTTTCTTGAGTATCAAGAAGGGGATAGACAACCGCCGTATCGCTTCTATCAAATTGGACCATTCCTATAATAATCTCATCGGGAAGTTCTTTCTTCCCTGATTCAGATATGGCAATGCTTGTGGTTGTGAAATTGAGTAGAGTTCCAGTATCTTTGAGTTCGATCCAGTTATTATCCAGATCAATGGTCTTGAAACATGATCCACAGACCTTCCTGGGCGGCACGAACACTTGGTTACACGTTGGACATTTATTTCCCAGAACCTGTTTGGATTCAAGTCCATCATAGAATTTGTCCATGTATTTGCCAACCCAGAAATTATAATCCGCTTGTACAAAACCAGTGGTGATCTTAACGTGTTTTTTCGTCATTGGACTATCACAGCCTACACGTAAGTTTTAGTAAAGTCGCTCATGATTTGTTGGGCTTCATTCATGATTTCAGAAATCAATTCCTCACAGGTGAGCATTTCATGAATCCGGAGAGATGCTTGACCAGCCCAGATAGCACCATCTTCAATATTCCCCTCAGGACCCTTAGCCCGATATGTGCCTTCCGTCTCAAAGAGCAACACGTCCATCATTGAGATTTCACCTCGTTGCATCTTCTGAGTGAGCTCAAACAGTTCAAGTGAAAACTTGTTCTTCAAGTGTCGAAGGGGTCCAAATACACCTTGAGTGACAATCGTTGCCGCTTTTTTCGGATACTTGACGGAAGCCGCCATGATTTCTTCTTTTACCTTATCATTGAATTCACATTCTTTAGTTACGATAAACCGTGTTCCCACATAGATGCCTAAGGCACCAAAGGCTAACATAGCGACGAGCCCCTTCCCATCACACACACCCCCACCTCCAATCACAGGCACATTGACTTCTTTAACCACTTCTGGAACTGCTACAAAAGTGTGAATTGGCTCATATGCAACGTGACCCCCTGCTTCATACCCAGTAACGATGAGACCATCCACACCGGATTTCTCCGCCTTCTTAGCATGGTAAACACTCGGAACCGTGTGAAAGCGTAACATCCCAGCGTCTTGGATTTTTTTCAAATGTGGTTGAGTCGGATCACCTGCGGAGCAGAGGACCATCTTCAGTTTCTTTTGAAGGGTGGGATTCTTCTCTCGCTCCTCTAGAAGTGCGTCCAATAGGAATGGCACATCCGGTTGCTCGGGGGCTACACGAAAATTAACTCCAAAAGTCCCTTGAGCCTTTTGTCCTACCTCACAGATTGTTGCCATCATTCTTTCTTTGACATTCTCAATCGCTCTCTGTTTGGCCTCTTCATTTTGAATAGCTTCAAACAGACCATCTTCAAGTGTAGGAGCAGGATGACTCACCATTCCGAAGCCTCCAGCTGAGGCCACTGCAATGGCGAGATCTTTCGTATCAAAGGGACCCATTGCCGCTTGAACAATTGGATACTCAATTTCAAGCATTTCACATATCTGTGTCTTAATCATAGCACCACCACAGTCAAGGATAAACTAGTGTCTGATCGTGTCATTTCTCTGCTGATTGTCTGATTGGGTTTATGTGACCTAACTTCACTTAAATTCATGACTAGCAATAACAATGAGAATCAGATGGAGACGACCAATGGGTACAAAGCGGCCTGTTAGTCCTTAGGAGGTTCTTTGAAGGAGAATGATGTGAGGATTTCTAGCGAGCGTTTCTGTTTCAGGAAATTAATGACTTGATCCACTTTTGAGGGGCACATTTTTCTTAATCGTTCTGCAGCTTCGGCATCTAAACCAAATGCTTCCCGTCGTTGAATTTCGGAAGACACTTTTTCTTTGGCAACGGGCGCAGCAATGTCCAAATCCGTTAATGTAATGTTTTCAGATTCGAGCTTGTTGGTTAGGGCACCATATTCCTTGTTGATTTGCTGTAATAATGCGAGTTTTTTATTCAAATCCGTGACCATATTATAGGCACATAAGGACGCGGCACAGCCCATGAGGTTATCTACCACATGGTCTTTCGGTTCTGCTGACATGCTATCACGAGGGATAACAAGGAAGCGGTTAGTCAAAAGAATTGCCATATATGATTCAAAATACTGTTCAGCTGTGAAATGGAATGTAAGTAAATCCCATTTCAATCACTTGCACAGGTTAGATCATTAGTTCAGCTCTAACATCATAATGCTGCGAACGGGCATCAAATCGGGAAAGCAATTCTCTAGCCTTGGGAGGAACTACCGCAGTCTCATAGTCCTCACCAGCAAAAGTTCGCACTGAATCAAGGGAATCAAACCACATGATGGTAATGAATTCCACTTCAGTTTTGTGAGTTCGACGTAAGAGTTGAATCCCCTGGTAACCATGGATCTGACGATCTTGAATACCAATGAAAATCTCGTTCTTTAGGAGAGCCTCATAAGCGTCAGCTTTCTCAGGTGTTGTCCAACCATGCCATATTCGACTAATCATAATCTATTCCTCCTACTTCCAATAATGAATGTTAAAATTTAAAATTACAACCATATAATTTGGGTCCCTTCTTCCATTTAGAATGTGTAAAGTCGATGAAAAGCTGGAGATGCCCAAGAGTCTGAAATCCCTGTTTGAATAAGAATTTGATTACCCGTTGATTTCGCGCAACGGGTCTCACACTAAGGCTTTTTGCACCTTGTTGTTTGGCTTCGAATTTGGCCTTCTCAAGAAGTTGAGTACCAACGCTTTTTCCCCTGTGATCTGAAGCGACGACTAGTGGTTCAATGAATAGCTCTTCATCCCGAGTTTCGAGTCCTACAAGACCAATGACTTGTGTATTGTGTTCAGCAACCCATAGGTGATTTGCACTGACTGCAGCTAAATGTTTGTCAAAATATAATCCAGGTTGATCTCCGCCAATTGTCGAGTCTTCATAAATCTCTCGATGCCATTCTGTTAATTCCTGCCAAAGATC
>JBHLQC010000161.1:0-3615 GCA_048885185.1 Candidatus Odinarchaeota archaeon
GATGGACAAGAATTCATCGTCGAGAAAGGACAGAAACCCGACGGCTTCTGCACTTGGGCCTGGTACGATGTCTACAAGGACCTCTCCGTCCTCAACTGGGGTGGCAACTTCCATGGCTGGATGGAAGACGGCATCATGTACACGGCCTGTTCAGATGGCGTCCGTCCTGTTTGCTTCAAACTTGAACGCCTCGAGGAATGAAGGGTGAAGGAGATTGAATGAAACAGCCTTTCGCCAATACTTGTCAAAACAAAAAGTTGACCCAGAACAAGTAACAATCTTTGTTAATTGCTTAGAAGCACTACAAAAGTTTCAAAAATCCGAGAATATTGACTCTCTCCCTCGGGGTAAAATATTACGATATACAGAACACCTCGTAAACGTTGAACCTAAAGCAGTATTGGATACTCTCCGTGCCCTCATCAATTATGGTAATTTCATCAAGAACTACGATTATGTGGCTGAGGTTCTGGACATCGCGGAAGCGTATAACGCCATGGACAACTTGTATGGTCGCGTCGCGGAACATTTCGGAGAGCAGGTTCGTGACGAAATCTTCGCAGGGATTGAATTGCCACCTTTAGGCACGGATCCTGAACCCAAGTTTGAAGTCACCAAACTTGTGATGAAACGCCTAGAAAATACACTCGGAGAAGACAAAACGATTGAGTTACTTGCCCCGTGTTTGCATGGACGCGACGTAGGTCCGAAAGCCCGCGAGGATTTTCTCCGTCTCAATGACATTGACGCCTTCCTAAAAGAAAAACACCAGGTTGTCATTGACCGTTTCCGCCAGCATATGAAGAATGGTACCTTAGAATGGGCCCAATATGTCGATAAAGATGTGGTAGACTACGTGGAAAATACACCCACCATCTCCCCAGGAATCCGTGAGGGTGACAAAATCATCAGCACCAAGGTTCCGTACCAAATCAAAAAAATGCTCGACGCTAAAGACCGGCGGATGAAACGATACTATGTCTGCTATTGCCCATGGGTACGCGGAGCAATAAAAAACGGGACAGAAGATGAAATATCTCCAAATTTCTGCCATTGTAGTGCTGGATTTACCAAACTTTACTGGGACATCATCTTTGACCAACCAGTCACTGTGGAACCCATTGAAACAGCGTTAACCGGCGCGTTACATTGTAAGTTTACAATCCAAATACCAAAAGAGTATCAGACATTCATCCCGTAGCTGAACCCATTCCTTTTTTGTGCATTATGCATAGCTGTATAGCGTTACAGGATGTTAGTGAACATGAATCGGAAACGGCTTGGAATCGCAATTCTTACAGGTGCGCTCTTAGGCATTCTCTGCATTATTGGAGTTGGACTTCGACTTCCCGGTGGATACTTTGCGAATTGGGTGTTCCTAATTGGGATGTGGTATAACCGTGTCATCATGGGCCTCATAGTTGGCCTCGCCGATGAGATCGTAATCATGAAAGGAGAAAATAGCCGGATGTGGGCAAATGCCATTGTCCGCGGATTGCTCTTTGGGATCATCGTGTCAGCAGCGATCTTCCTTTCCACTGAATTTCGAGATATCCCCGCATTCTTTGCAGGCATTATTTATGGCATCATTATTGACCTAGTTTCAACCGCTCTGAGCAGAACCTAAACACCGCATAAAACATACCAAACAAGAAGACCTAACACAAAAACATACAGGTTCTAAATCTACGAAATTAGGAAAGGCAGGAAAGATTGGAAACTTGGGGCTAACTTGAATATCTATTCCATGATTACTGGGCTCGTGCGGCGTTCAAGGAGTAATTGAATGGAAGCAATTGCGGCAATCAACATTAACAGAATAGGTCCGATAATCCAGCCTGCCCAAAGAAAGAGCGCAGATATTGCAAGGATGAATAAGACAATCAGTTGACGAGGTTTGTGCTGCCAATCGACTAAGACAAAACGTCGAATAGCGAGTAATCCGAGAATAATGGGAATGGCACCAAAAACGATGGTAATGGCAATTTGGGGGCTGGCAGGAACCTGCAAGAGGGCAAAGCCCATTTGGTAAAGCAGGAAGATACCACTTGCAATGAATAACAGTCCGATGGTGATACCCATCCAGGTGAGTAGCTGTGGGTCTTCGCGAAGGCGAGGATAACGCCAAAAGATCAGTACAAAGCCCAAGAGAAGAGTCAGCAAAATCGGAGCAATAATTGTTAGCGGAGTTTGATGGTTCCATAAATGGGTAATAAGAACGGTGAATGGTACCGTAACCCATTCGGTGAAACTGAAGGTTTCTTGATAGCCGACTGCAATCGCAAAGTTTCCAGCCATTACGGGCTCATAATAGGCAAGATAGTAGCGCCCAGTAGAAGGAGCTAAGATATCAAGATCATAGAGCACGTAAAAGGAAGTGGGCGTGAACCCTTCATATTCCGGAATAGGTGGCTCCGGTTCTAAGATCATCACTTGTGCACCTGAAGGAATTTCGAGGGTTCCAGGCGGTGTACTCATGTTAGTCAAGCCTTCACCCATTAGGGCGAGACGCGGTCGGAAGCCCTGATCCCCATCCAGAATGGGAACCATTAGCATAAGGCGGATCCGTTCTCCTACCTGCATATCCAGATAGAAGTAATGCGGCTCATCAATTTCGTCAATAGTAGAATAGATGACCCACGATTTGGTTGGATTTTCAATGGGTACAGCTTCATCAAGTGAATGTCCACCCACCATGAAAAGGGGCACATGAGCAGCAGTGGTTTGAATCAGCGAAAAGGCTACGAGAAACCCAACAAGAATCACTAAGCCGCGTTTTCGCATACTTCGAATTGGTTGAAGTGTGCCTTTTTAGTCCTTTGTTCTTCTTAGCCTAAAATTAAAGTTGAATACAGCTCTATCAGCTTGTTCAACCATGAAACTCTTTCAATACCTTAAGAGCGTGTAAGGTAATCCATTTACTTGGTTTTCCTCGCTGTTCGATATCAACCTGAAAACGTCCATTAAACGTTTTTTCTAATTTCCACCTACCTTGATCATCTTGTTTAGAGATTACCAGATTCAAAGCCTCCTTCATGCGACTATCATGATAGCCTAGCCTTGTTAAAATGACCAAAATTTCTAAGGCATCAGTATTCCACATCAATGGAAACCCAAACCGAAGCCAACCTGGTTTCGACACACGAGTCAAGTCATGGCTTCTTTTGTGAATATGGTGCTTAAGCAGATACTCAGCACCATTTTCAATTGTGTTTCTCACATCTTTGGATCTCTCATCTGTTGGGATTTCTGCAAGCGCCTTTAAAGCCTTGACCACTCCCATGTGACAACTGTGTCTTCCCCAGCACGTTTGCCGACCATAAGGCCAACCCTTCGGTGCCTCCGAGATTCCATCATCAAACCTCTGATACGTGGTAATCCAGTCTATTCCCTGTTGAACGCGAGGATCGTGTAAATAGCCAAGTCTAATCAGGCTCCAAACCATATTACCCGTTAGACAGGGTATTACCCTCTTGTGTTTGCCCCCACCACTTGGTGCGCTCACATATGAGAAAGCACCGCTTTCTCTATCCTGAGAGTTGTTGAGGATAAATTCACAGGCTTTTCCCACGCGCTCATCTCTTGAATCTGCTCCAAGCTCCGCAAGAATCATGA
>JBHLQC010000162.1:0-3602 GCA_048885185.1 Candidatus Odinarchaeota archaeon
TCTGATGGGTGCTGCAGCAGAAGTTGCTTTTCCCGTTGTGTGCTAAAAACCTGTTAGCGTTTTTTCCTGGCAGAAATTTTTTGGTTCACATTGTACTGTCGTGCAAGTTTTTGAACTTGAAATCGAATGAGATCCTCAACTTTGACCTCGATGGCGAGACCAACGTAATTACATTTTGAGCAGATCCATTGTTCTTGGACGATAGGTCCTGAGATATTGGTGAGTGGTTTGATGTTGGGACTAAAACAGTTGGGACAAACCTTGACCCAATTTTTGATGTCGATGCGTCCGATTTTGCCAGGATAGTTGTCGATTTCAATCGAGTCATCCAGTGATTTTTTGCTACTGGTACGAGGCATTTTGGATTCTCGTAGTGCGGTTGGAAGATGGCGTGATTTAAGGTTTCCGAATCTGGCGATATGCTGTGACTAGTAAACGTGCCTAAACCGCAATAGAAATTAGATTTGTATTAGTGCTTCAATTAGTTCAAGTAATCTTCTTAGGTGTTTAGTTCACCCTAATACGTTCAGGGAAACGATCATGCGTGCAATCCGGGTCATAGTCCACGGTCGTGTTCAAGGTGTCTTCTTTCGAGTTTATACCCGTGATAAAGCAAACCAGCTTAACCTAGTTGGATGGGTGCGGAACAATCGCGATGGAACTGTAGAATGTCAGGCGCAGGGTCCCGAAAAAGCAATCGTAGAATTCATTGAGTTCCTTCATCATGGCTCTCCATCATCACGCGTTGATGATGTCGTGGTCAAGGAAGAACAATACGATCCTAATATGCACAATTTTCGGATTACATACTAACATCAACCCTAGTGGAAGATTCTTTTTCCACTGTTAAACCAAACTACATACTCTTAAGGTATCAATAGCCTGTACACCCTGGTGATCCCAATTGAAAGTGTTAGGTGTAATTGGTTCAGCGCGAAAATTGGGAAATTGCGAAGTACTAGTCAAGGAAGCCTTGTTTCAGACACAAGCTCTTGGAGCTGAAATCCGCGTAATCCGGTTGCCAGATTTTCACCTACTTCCCTGTAAGGGGTGTCTAGCTTGCGTTCTAAAAGGTGAACCGTGCCGCCTCGATGATGACATGCACGAAATATGGGAGCATCTACAATGGGCAGATGGCATTATTCTGTCAACGCCCACCTATTTCCTGGGCCCATCAGGAATTATCAAACTCTTAATCGATCGCTTATTTGAATACAGTCTACAACTAGGTTCAGTAAAACGCCGTCCAGGTGCAATTATTGCAACTGCAGGATTACAAGACTGGGACCCTTTCACTTTACCGATCCTTTCAATGCTTGCAGGTATCCTCCACCTTGACCTTGTAGATCGATTCATAGCGTATCGCCCTGGTCCAGGTGAAGTTCTGTTAGATGAGCCTACTATGACTCGAACAAAGAAAATCGGTAAAGCTCTTGTGAAACACATCAACCAACCGGATTTAACTCGGAAAATCCCTGTTCCCGAAAACACTTGTCCCCAATGTGGAACCCCTTTTATTCAACTTCGTCAAGGCAATCAAGTTGAATGTCAATTATGTCAAGCACAAGGTCACCTTCAAATCACTGAAAAGAATGCCAGCATCAAATGGGAAACTCAGAAAGGAAAAGATCGATGGAGTCCTGAAGCGATGGCTGAACACTTTTCTGAATGGGTTTTACGCACAGGACCAGTGTATCAAAAGTATCGGGAAGAGATTCAGTCTCGAATTCAAAAATATCGAACTCTCCCAATAACTGAAGCAAATCAAAACAAATAGAATAACACCTAGTTCAACTAAGACTAAATCCTGAAAAAAGAGAAATTAGGGAAGAGGACTCCAAATCTGTGTTTATGGTTAGTCTTCTTCTTCGAGTTTTCCTTCCGCCCTAAGCTTCTCAAGGAGGGCCTTTTCAGCGGATAAATCCACTTTTGGCTTTTCATCCTCGGGAGCGTGTGCAAGTTTAGCACCTTTCTCAATTTCACGCTTCAGTTCATCGGTAAGAGACCCTTTGCCTTCTTCTTCACTCACATCTATCACCTCTATCAGTTACGATTTGGCAGGTTCTAGATTAAATGTCTGACCATTACACATTGGGATACTTACTTATCAACGACACTGCCGATGGTTGCTGAACTGTAACTCACCCGAGGACTGGTTTTGAGTCGTTCTGGGATTGCTGTTCCTTTTTCATCGATGACGAGTTCGAATCCTTGGCCTACTCGTTCACCGGTTGATAGTAGATATCCACTCCGCGCAACGGTGTCTGCCAGCCGTAATGCGGTTCGGCGTTCAATGAGGTTAGTTCCTTGAGGCATAATCATTTTGATTTTCTTCGTTGTTTTATCAACTTCGCAGCGGATACCACTGGATCCTTGATTTGCCTCAATGAATGTTCCATCTTGATATTCGAGTACAATCACAGGCGTTCACCTTACGCAGAAAAGGCTAATACAAGGTGTTTCATTCCCCTGCTTTCACACCGTCTCTGCCTTAAATTCAAGTTCGTGATGATTTATTAAAAAGGTTTTGTGCCCCTAAGTCGCTACTTGGCTAACATTGCGTAAAGGTAAATCTCTGAATCCGTTGAAAAATAGTGAAAAGACAACTCCTCAAAGGAGAAGTTGTCGAAGCTAGTAGCGTTCGTAGATTTTGAAAAGCACAATAAGGACAACAACGACTAGAGCAAGAGCACTCATTAGTAACAGACTTAATGCGGGATCAAAGGCAATTAGCGACCCCTGGATTATATAGGCAAAGGTCGTTGTTCCTCCTGTGTTGTCAAGAGTGTCTGTGGCGTTAATGTAGAAGTAAGCTGATTCGAACTGGTAATTCGGCATTCTTAACGGGTAGGACGGGATGACTGCTTGATAGATTGAATCACCGATGTGTACCATCTCAAGGGGAGAGAGAAAGTTGATTCCATCGAAAGAGTAGTAGAGTTGCACACTGCTTACTCCGGAACCGTCTATCACTGTGGCATTCACAGTAACAGTGTTCTCATCGGTGGGATTGGCAGGGAGAAATGATACAAAGCTTATTGCCGGTGGTCTGTCAGCAACGGTATAGGAAAAGATGGTAGATGTGAACCAGGCATCTTGTGTGTCGTTAACGTAGATTCGATACTGAACGAGCTCTTGTTCTGGAAATGGCGGTATGGTCGCTGTATAATTGGCGAGTTTGCTTCGCGACCCACGCATTGTAACGTTTATCCATATACTCTGAATGGGGTCAAGATAGCTACAGATTGCTGTGTGAATCAGTGCATCATCGGTGAGTTCTCCTGTCACCTCGACAAAGTCGGTATCAGAAGCGGGATCAGGATTCGTAATCGAGAAAGAGACATTTGGTGGATCCCGGTCAATGAGAAACGATTCCGAGTAGAGACTTGTAGCATTCACAGCAGTCCGATTGCTAGCGCCTATTGAGTGAAAGAAGGTTGACACCCGATAGTATTCTCCAATCGAAAGTGATCCTTGTTCAATGTAATAGCTGATATTCAAATTTTCAACAAACCAGTAACTCCCGACTCCATTCCAGTTCAAGGTAGTGTTGACTACCGGCGTCGCATTCCCGAGGAGATAAATACTGAAGTTTTGGATGC
>JBHLQC010000163.1:0-3599 GCA_048885185.1 Candidatus Odinarchaeota archaeon
ATCCCACACATTCGTTGTTCAAATTCAAATCAAGGTGAAAGAAATTGGAAATCAAACGAATCGCCGTAATCGGTGCGGGTGCTATGGGCACTGGTATTGCCTACCAGGCCGCTCGATTCGGTATTGAAGTCAATCTTAACGACATCAAACAAGAATTCATCAACAAAGGCATGAACACAATCAAATCAATGGTCAAAACTGGTGTAGACAAAGGGAAAATCGATCTTAAAGGTGCTAAGGCAATCGTCGATGGCATTCACCCAGCTCTTGACGTTACAGAAGCTGTTAAGGACGTGGATATGGTTGTCGAGGCTATCTTCGAAAATATGGAAGCCAAGAAAGAACTTTTCAAGAAAATAGATGCGGCTGCTCGCCCTGACACCATTTTTGCCTCTAATACTTCAAGCCTCAGTGTTACGGAAATGGCTACGGTGACCAAACGTCCCGACAAAGTTGTTGGCACACACTTTTTCAACCCTGTCCCAGCAATGAAACTCGTCGAAGTCGTAATTGGTGAAAAATCCTCTGACGAGACAATCGAAACGGCTGTCGCATTTTCTAAAAAGTTACAGAAAACACCGGTAAAAGTCAAAGATTCACCGGGATTCATTGTCAATCGCATTCTTGGTGCCCTAATGGGTGAAGCCATGAAAATCTACCAAGAAGGCCTTGCCTCAGGAGAAGACATTGACACAGCAATGCAACTCGGTGCCAATCATCCTGTTGGTCCACTAACCCTCGCTGATTTCGTGGGTTTAGATATCGCTAAAGCAACGGCTGAAACACTCCACAAGGGCTATGGGGATTGCTATTCTGTACCAAAATTGTTGGTGGAAAAAGTGGAAAAAGGCGAACTCGGTATGAAATCCGGTAAAGGATTCTTCGAATACAAGTAAAAACCAAAGAAATAGGAGGAAATAACAAAAATGACAGATTATGAAACCATTACCTACGCGGTCGAAGGCCACTTCCTCGCCGAAGAAGAACAAATCGGCGTTATTACCCTCAACCGCCCAGGAAAACTCAATGCTATCGGACCAGAGCTCATCAAAGAGATGAACGATGTTCTCGATAAAATCGAAAAAGACAACAATGTTCGTGCTGTCATCATTCGATCCGCTTCAGAGAAAGCCTTCTCGGTAGGTGCGGATCTCACTGCTGCGGCACAAATGGCTCAAGACAAACCCAAAGCCAAGGCATTCATGGAATCCGGGCAAGCCCTCTTCCGACGGATCGAAGCCTTCCCCAAGCCCCTTATTGCAGAGGTTCATGGACTGTGTATGGGTGGAGGCTTAGAAATGAGCTTAGCCTGTGATCTCCGGGTCGCTTCGAAGGAAGCGAAATTTAGCAACCCCGAAGTGAAACTCGGCCTAATCCCCGGTTGGGGCGGAACCCAACGCTTACCCCGAGTCGTGGGTATGGGTCGAGCCAAGGAGATTGTCCTCACTGGTAGAGATGTCCTTGCTGATGAGGCGTTCGAAATGGGTCTTGTGAACAAGGTTGTGCCAAGTGATGAGCTTCATGGTGAAGCCCTCTTCATGGCTCAGTCACTTGCTGACAATGCACCCATTGCACTCAAACTAGCCAAAGAAGCAATTAATGCCTCATTTGATGTTCCAGTCGAAAAAGGCAATGTTACTGAACTCGATGGTATGCTCGCGACCTTCGACACCGAAGACCTAGCAACGGGTATCGCTGCAGTCTTCTCTAAATCTAAGCCCAAATTTAAGGGCAAATAGACCCAACGCAAACATTCAATCCGTCCAATTTCTAGGACAAAAGAAAAGATTCTATTAGCGTAACCCGCAATAGACACAACCAAAAATGAACCCCAAATAGGTGAAAAATAAGTGGCAATTCCAAAAGTCGCCATTGTGGGCGTCGGTCATAGCAAATACGGCAAACGTGGCAAAATCATCGAAGAAGACATCGAAGGCGAGAAAAACACCTATCCCGCTGTCACAATCCGGGAACTCGCTCACGAATCCTACTTCCCCGCCCTTGAACACGCTGGGATCACCAACGACGACATCGAAGCAAGTGTTGTAGGCATCGCCGCTGAAGCTTTTGCAGGACAAGGTGCTGGTGCTGCACTCGTCGCAGATGAGGTCGGCATCATCGGCAAACCCACTATGCGCGTAGAAACAGCTTGCGCCACCGGCTCCACCGCTATTCGAACTGCCTGGGCACAAATTGCCTCCGGACAGTTCGATGTCATGGCAGCCATCGGCGTAGAAACAATGACATGGCTTTCAAGTGCGTATGCAACGGAGCTTATGTCAGTTGCTGGTGACCATCGCTGGGAGTACATCTATGGAATTAGTTTTCCAACGTTTTACTCCTTGTACGCTGCCCGGAAAATGTCCGTTGATGGATTAACTCGAGAACAGCTGTCTTCGGTTCCGGTAAAGAGTCATCACTATGGTTACTACAACAAAAACGCTCAGCTTCGTCGTCAAATTACGATTGACGATGCAACTGGTTCTATACCGATTGCGCTTCCTCTTCGTTTGTATGACTGTTGTCTTATCAGTGACGGTGCCGCGACAGTCATTATGGCAAGTGAGGAAAAGGCGAAGGAGATGTCGAGTGAACCGCTTTGGATTACAGGGCTTGGTACGTCATCAGATACGTTTCGAGTAACAGATCGTCCGAACTTGACTAATATCGAAGGCAATGTTCGGGCAGGTGAGATGGCGTACAAAACTAGTGGCAGGACTGCCAAAGATATTGACGTTGCCTACGTTCATGACTGCTTCAGCGTCGCTGAAATCATGGCGTATGAAGATCTTGGTTTCTGTGAACGCGGCAAAGGCGGTGAATGGTCATTAGAACGCGGTGCATATATCGACGGACCTGGTGTCCCAACAAACGTTGATGGCGGACTCAAGTCAAAGGGGCATCCCCTGGGTGCTACCGGCATCGGACAGGTAGTTGATGCATACAAACAGGTCTTTGGCACAGTCGAGAAGCCACGTCAAGTGCCCGATGTTGAAGTGGCCTTAACCCATAATGTGGGTCAGCACGGTCAATTTGTGAATGTCTTCATTCTGGAGCCTTGAGGTGAAAAACAATGAGTGAACACGAAATGGGTTTTGTCGTTGAGTTATCCTCGAATGTAAAAAACCGACAACGCATGACAGCTGAATTCCGCAAATTCATAAACGGTCTTGAGGAAGGCAAGTTCCTTGCGACTGAGTGTAAGAAATGTGGAAAAAAGTTCATGCCACCTCGATTTAAATGCCCATGTGGTGGAGCGGACCTGAACTGGTTTGAAGTGAATCCTGAAGGCACACTATATACCTGGTCAATTGTCCACTTCGCTCCAGACGGCATCGCAAAGCAAACCAATGTTCCCTATGTTGTGGGAGTAATCGAGTTTGAGGACGAACTACGTCTTGCGGCTCACATGAAGGGATTGACAAGTAAACCCAAAGTGGGGATGAAAGTCAAGATCGCTCCCCAAGAACTGGAAAACGGGAACCTTGCCTACTTCATCAAGCCTGCCTAGCCTCTGCCAGCAGGCTCCTTTCCTTTTTTTAGTCTAATCCTGTATAGAAACTACATGAATTCCTTCAAGAGTTTTTCAAGACCCTTAG
>JBHLQC010000164.1:0-3563 GCA_048885185.1 Candidatus Odinarchaeota archaeon
TCACATGGTATTGGAGCAGTCGTGGGAGTTGTAACAGATTATTTCATTAGGAAGGAGACTAACAAGAAAAATCAAACTAGAAGAAACAAATCGAATCTTTAGATAATCGCAACCGCTAATGCTGTGAGGATTATTCCCACAACGCATGCCATTATTCCGATAACCGTTTTGATATCCAATTGTTCTTGGAGGTTCCGCCACCCAATCACAGCTGCAAACAGGGGTGTCAGAGAAGAGAGGAGGGCGGCTGATGTAGTATCCAGTAGTTGTAGAGAAATGGCAAAAGCGAGATATCCAAAACAAAGTGCGAACAATCCCCCGATACTTAGGAAAAGAGTTTGTCGTTGACTTAGAGGAGCTTGTTTCCGAATATAGCGTTGTCCCACTGTCAAAGGGGTGAGGATGAGAAACGCGATGACTAACCGGATTACAGCTACTAAAACTAGATTTGTGGTTTGCAAGACTTCAGAAAGTAATAGGATACTGATACTCCAACAAAGGGCTGTGCCGATTGCTGCCCCGACACCTATCCACTTTGTTCGTCGGATTCGAGTTTGATCAGCATCGGGGGAAGTTTCAAGTTGATGGCTCAATATTGCTACACCAGCAACTGTTACAAGAGCAGCAGGAAACATCAGAAGGCTGATGGGCTGAGCAAGGAACAGTACTTGGAATACTAAGACGAAGAGTGGATAAATTGCGGTAAGAGGCACCCCGCGACTCACTCCGATATTCTGAATAGTCACAAAGTACAGAGCATCTCCTAATACAAAGGCAAAAAGACTACTCCCAAAAATTAACCATAGTTGCCAAGAATCCAAGAAGGGAATGATGGCATAAAGGTTCAAGAATAGGGCCCCGGTGGCGAGGACGATAAGTGGAGGAATTACACGGATGAGATTCGCGGTAATAGGTGATACATTTTGAGCACCGCTTTTGTAGAAGGCAGCGCTAATAGCCCAGGATAGTGCTGCGGTCAACGCTGCGATGATTCCAATAATCAGCATGAGAAGTCGCCTTCCCTCAATCCATCCTCCATTTTACCTTTATCATCACACGCACAGACCTTTTATTCTTGGGAGACAACAGTGCGGGTGGTGTTGAAAAAATGGTGACATACACAGCTGAGATACAGGTTGAAACTCAAGGTGAACCCGACATCATTGACATCACGAAAAAAGTCGAAGAACAGGTAAAAATGAGCGGCGTTCAATCAGGGATTATTACGGTATTTTGTACTGGTTCAACAGGTGCGTTAACCACTATTGAATACGAACCAGGATTACTCAAAGACCTTCCAGAAGCCTTTGAAAGATTTGCACCACACGATGCTGTTTACGAACATCACCTTCGATGGCAGGATGGGAATGGACATAGCCACGTACGAGCGAGCATCATCGGACCCAGCCTCACAATCCCGATAATTAAGGGTCGGATGCCCTTAGGAACCTGGCAACAAATAGTCTTCCTGGAACTAGATGTGCGATCGCGAACTAGGCGAATAGTGATTCAAGCCCTGGGAGAATAATTCTCCGTACTATTTCTGCCCTTTAGCCAGATAGATACCCTGAGGATCCAACGCACGTAATTTTTCAAGCTCATGCTTTGTCGGTTCAGCCGTCGTAGGAACCTCTTTTCCAATAATGATGTCAAACATGACGTTTTCCTTTACCCAGTCAACTGTTACTCCTGGATGTACCGATTTCAGGCGAATCCGCTTTGTATCTGGATCAAAATCCATTTGACATTTATCTGTCACAACCAATGAAGGCCCACCCCCAATCAACCCAAGTTTTTCTCGACTTCCTGGTCCAGATAGGTGTCCCGGGCTTGTCAGGTAATCTAATTTTTTCACGAATTTTCGGGTATCATGTGTAAACATAAGAATGATTCGTCCTGCTGAACTCGCAATATCATTCCCTCCTCCACTCCCAGGAAGGCGAACTCTAGGTGCATCAAAATCACCGATATAGGAGGTGTTGATATTCCCATATTCATCGATTTGTGCCGCACCAAGAAAACCAACATCGACTTTTCCTCCCATCATCAAGAATCCCAATGTTTCAATTAGTCCGATTGAAGCAGCCGCACGATACCCAAGGCGGGAATCTGCAACTGATAATGCAAGATCCTTATTCTGGGTATCAACATTCCCTCCCTCATAGATGATAATCGCATTAGGAGCATGAGTTACTTTTGCAAGCATGGCACCCAAGACAGGAAGCCCGGTTCCAGCGAACACCCGTTCACCATCCTTCACCGCATGAGCTCCACAAACTGCCATCATTTCTGTTGAAGTATATTCTACCATTTTCTTCACCTCAATATCCTAACTCTGGATCTGCACGCAGCTCCTTCAACCGTTTAGCTCCAATCTTCTTCAATAACCCCTCGTGATTGCCAACATCGAGAATCCATTCGTTCATGTATTTTTGCCACCCTTCCTCAGTCTTACACATTTGCATATACATCTGAAGATGTGGCAGGTCATAGTCATAGAGTCCATATACTTGCATTGGCCAACTTCCAAAGGGCACTTCCACAACATAATCAACATAAAGCCCTGGAATCGCCGTTAGGTCCGGAGTCTGACGGATTTCCTCATTTGTAATGATTTCTTCAGCACATACAATCGTAGTTTTCGACCCTCGGACGATTTCGTTATCTTCCCCTTTAATTCCATAAAGTTGTACATTCCCCTGTATGTCCGCTTTCTGGGCACAAATCACACCGAAATCCGCTTGAACAGAGGGTAATAGCACAATGGGATTTCCAGTGAATGGACAGTCGATGACCTTGGCTTTGTCCTCGCGAAGCTGGGTTTTTTCTAGCATGTCTGATCCAATCATATGTCGAATTGGCATAAAGGGGACATTCAGTGCCCCACCTAGAAATCGTAATGCCATAGCCAAATTGGAATAGTCCTCAAATTTGACCTTGCCTTCTTTGATTCGACGCCGTAAGTTAGGGGCAAGCCCTAAAGCTTCGATGGCGAAAAAAGCCACTTCGTATTCCAGACACACTTCCGCTCCAGTCAGAATATCTAAATCATGTTCACTGCCACATGTGTAAATTCTTAAATTTCGTTTCTTTTGACGGATGAGTTCCATTGCAAAGGCTTCGGGTGGGCGTTGATAACCAAATCCGCCCCAGGCTATGTGTGCACCATCATGGACCTTCTTCACTGCTTCTTCCAAGGTAATCCGCTTGTCTTCTATCACAGGTTCTGTCATGTTGCTACCACCACAGAAAATTGACTTGCACTATTGGCGGCGAATGGTGGTAAAAAGGCTTGCTTCGTTGAAAGTCTAGTATTCAATGACTATTCGCTAAATGGCATTAACTTACCAATTTAAAAACCAGACAATCATATTAGTGTCTCAGTAGGCTTTGGAGATACGAGGTTGGGCCAACGTAAGCGGGAAAATGACGTCCTCAAAAAGAGGGATACCACTACTCCACCCCCTAAAAGCAATAGAGTTGATAGGCACCTCCGAGCCCTACACTATAAAGCGGCTGGGAAACGTCGTCAAGCAGCCACCACCTTGGGGAAGTTGGGAGAT
>JBHLQC010000165.1:0-3514 GCA_048885185.1 Candidatus Odinarchaeota archaeon
TAAATATGATAAGAAAAAGTCTTCGAAGGGAGCAACTGACCCTTCTAAAAATTATGATATGCCTTCCTGAGAGAAGAAGATTGGTAACCTAGAAGGTTCCGATCCTAAGCTTCCTCAGGAACGGCGGGGAATTCATAGCCGCAGGATGGGCAAGCGATTGAGCCACAGGAACGGGCCATCATACAGCCAGCACACCCGGAGGCTTGTGCTTTTTGAAATGTGCTACCACACATTGGACATCGATATTCTGCCATTGTTGATTTTCCTCCATTTTTTGTTTACCAAGTTACGTATCCTACTTTGTGTTCACCTTTTCAAGTTTATGGAAATCCTAACCCGATTAGTAGCCAATTTGCTACGCCTCCAAGAAGAAAAGCCAAGGTTATAGTTGTTGTTGCCAGAACAGCAGTGTATTTCCAAGAATACTCTCGACCGAGTACAGCAAGGGTGGCAATACAGGGGATATAGATGGTGGTGATAAGGGCAAAGACGAACATTTGCCGTATCGTCATGAATGCTTCGAGAGGACCGTTCGCCAGGACGATTAGGAGTTCTACAGTTAATTCTTTACGTAGTATTCCGTAGATTAGGGCTGCAGCAGTTTCTGGGGGGAGTCCAAGCCATCCAACAACGAGGGGTGCTGCGGGATCAATGATTAGGTGAAGGTAGCCATATTCTAAGAGAACTCCGAGGATAGCACTGCCGATGACAATCATTGGTAGAGCAATATAGACGAACTCACGGAAGCGAATCCAAGTTTTTTTCAGGATGGGTTTTACTCTTGGAGCACGAAGGGGAGGGATTTCCATGACTAGCCCACGTGATGCTCCAGGCAATGTATGTTGAAGAAGGGTGCCTAGCCCAATGATAATTGCCAGAATGATGCCATAGATTATGAAAGCAAATATTATTGATCCGTAGAAAGCTACAGTACCAAGTATGACGGCTAGTTGAGCGGAGCAGGGGACAAGAACGACAAGGAAGCCAGCGATATATCTTTCACGTTTAGTGTTGAGTATCCGGTTACCCATCACTGCAGGAACGTTACAACCAGATCCTGTTAGCATTGGGATGATAGCTCGTCCGTGAAGACCAAGGCGATGCATAAAGGCATCGAGAAGGAATGCTATTCGTGCTAAATATCCTGAATCTTCGAGAATGGATAAGAGGATGTAGAAGGTGGCGACAAAAGGTACGGCGATAAATAGCCATCCTTGAATACCTAAGACAAGCCCATAGAACAAGATAATTTGAATTAGGGGCCAAGGAATGTAATTATAAATCAGAGATTCAGCTGTGGGATTAATGACTATTTCCCAGAAATCGCCAATCGTTGCTTCAAATACTGTAGATACAGCAAATACTACCAGAAGCGACCCAATTAGAATTATGATAGCAATTGGTAAACCCCATATCCTATGAGTTAGGATGGCAGAAATCTTCTCGGTTAGGGGTACTCGTTGACCTTTCCCTTTCTGTACTTGTTCCATAATGTAGGATGAATAGTCAAGACGTTTTTCACCCAGAACCAGTACGACATCTGCATCAAATTCGGTTTCGATTTCTTCACGAACTTCTTGAACTGTTTTCACAGCCTCTTCTTGATCCAGTTTTGATTCGACACATTCTGAGCATTCAGCGTACTCTTCTAAGAGCTGTTGTGAGAGAATGCGTAACGGTAAGTCCGTAGGTGCTAATTGCAGGGTTGAGAGTTTATTTTCCAGCCTGCGAAGCTTTGCCTCAATTCCATCAGGAAACAGCAAGCGACGAGGACTCTGTTTTGATTCAACGAGGAAAGCTCTTGCGGCAGTACGCAGGAGTAGTTTCAGATTTTTTCCATGAATAGCAACAGTTGGTATAACTGGCACTCCAAGGAGTGTCTGAAGTTTTCCAACATCAATTTCAATACCCATTCGTCGTGCTAAATCAACTTGATTCAGACAAACAACAACTGGGATATTGAACTCTAGTAGGGCTAATGTGAGAAGAAGATTTCTTGGAAGGTTTGTGGCATCGATTATATTCACAACAACATCAGGGGTATCCTGTTGGAGATAGCGAAGGGTGACTTTTTCATCTTCAGTGGATGGACTGATAATTGTATAAGACCCAGGAAGGTCAACAATCTCAAGGCGGACACCTTCCTCTTCATCGAAATAATCTCTTGACGCCCATTCTCGAAACCGTCGCATGAATCTACGTCGACCCTTTTCACGACGTGGTTTATCATCTGCTGGATTCGATTTTTCCCTCTCGGATTCGATCGACTCATCAAAAGGTGATGCCCAATCCCTGATTTTTGGATGCCACCGTGGAGCAAAGATATCATGTCGGGACAGATATACCGTTCCTTCAAGGATCTCCACTGTAGTCCCTGGATAGTTTGAGACAATTGCCCCAAGACCGGTCCAGTTATTAAAAATCACACTTTTACCCACATTGGGTTGACCAACAAGGGCTATTCGAACCTTTTCTTTCTTTCTTAGGTGCTTGCGACGACGGAATCTCCTTTTACGAGACCCATTCACACTCAACATCTCCCCCGCCGTTATTCATCGTCTTCTTCGCGATGAACTCGAACACGTTCGGCAATTCCACTACTCAATGCAAATTGAGCAGTTCCCACTTCGATGAGCAAAGTATCACCGATGGGAGATATTTGGATAACTCGAACAATCTCACCGGGAAGCATTCCCATGGAGGCCATCATCCTAAGCAGGTCAGCGTTCTCATCACTGATACACTCAATAACTGCCTTCTCATTTTGATTAAGATCAGCAAGAGTCAATTCGGGAAGAGGAGAAACAGTCCCATTAGCTTCAGGAATTGGATTTCCATGAGGACAAGTCGCAGGTTCATCTAATCGATCAAGAACCCGATTACATAATTCGTCAGTAAGCATATGCTCCCATTCACAGGCCACATCATGGGCTTCTTCCCAACTGACACCCAATAAATCAACAAGTAATCTTTCTGCTACCCGGTGCCGTCGTAAAACATCCAGAGCTAATTTTCGCCCTTTGCGCGTTAAACGAACTCCACGGCTTTTTTCATATTTCAAATAATTTTTCGCAGCGAGTTTCTGCACCATCTGAGTGACACTAGCTGGTTTGACATTGAGCACTTTAGCTAATTCACCTGTCTTGGCGTATCCATCTGTATTCTGTAGGAGTCTGAAAATGGTCTCGAGATACTCTTGGATACTAGCACTTGGTAGGTTATATCGGTCTGCAGTGGACATGGATTTTGATTCCTCTTGCGTTGTACCAGCAGGATTTTTTGGTGCAGGAGTCATAAATCTAATTTAGGCGTGCCTAAATATAAAGCTTTACATTGTCTAACTAAAACTAAAATTCCTATACGAATCCAAGAACCTGTGCACACATGAGAAAGTATAGCACTAATGCGCCAACAGCCCCCCATCGTTTTGCTACTCGTTCAACATCACGCCGTTTCGCTGGTCGCCCATTCAAATATAACTGTGAAATGATCTGTCGGATACCGAGATCATCCG
>JBHLQC010000166.1:0-3474 GCA_048885185.1 Candidatus Odinarchaeota archaeon
TGAACCAGGAAGGACATAGCCAATATCTAAGGTAAGCTCCATTAAGGAAAATCCCTGGTCATGAGTTATACGCATGATTTCAGCATAATTGAATTGGCTAAAATCTAAAGTTCCCTGGGAAAAGAGTTGAGACATAACCGTTGACCAATCAAGAGCTGTAATTCCAAATTGCATGTCAATCTTCCTCAAATTATCTCATGCAGCTTTTTCTTGCTATAAAGGCAAGGGTTATTCATTAACATTCGAAAGGAAAAGGGTTAAAGGAACTTCGTATCGCTTAGAAATGTTCAACTCTCATATCTTTGGAGCAGAATAGAAGATGTCCAAGGTCGAATTGAAAAAGGAAAACCAAATTGCCGTTATCACGATAAATAATCCACCTGCGAATGCACTCAACGCAGAAATCTTTAGCGCCCTTCAGAAGTTGTTGGTGGAGCTGGATCAAGATGACACGAAGGTAATCATCCTCACCGGTGCAGGTGAGAAATTCTTTGTTGGTGGTGCCGACATCAAACAATTCATCGGTCTTGACAGCAAGGCTGGAGAAAAACTCTCCCGACAAGGGCAAAAATTTACTCTCTTCTTAGAACAACATAGTAAAGTCATAATCGTGGCAGTGAATGGATACGCATTAGGCGGTGGCATGGAAATCGCTCAAGCATGTGATTTCATCATCGCATCTGAAAACGCCCGTTTTGGACAAACTGAAATCAAACTTGGCATCATTCCAGGCTGGGGCGGGTCTCAACGCCTTCAACGCTGGATGGAGCCACAGCGCGCCCGTGAACTTATCCTTACTGGTGAAATCGTCCCCGCCTCTGAGATGATGGGATTCGTCTACAAGATCGTTCCTCTTGAAGAACTTCTTCCAACAGCAATGGATCTTGCCCAACGCATTGCCAGCCGTGGACTCGTCGCAATCCAACTTGCCAAGAAGGCATTGAAACAGGCGATGTATCTTCCTCTGGAAGAAGGGCTTAAACTTGAAGCCCGTTATTTCGGAGAAGCTCTTGAGTCAGAAAATGCTAAAGAAGGCATCAAGGCATTCTTTGAAAAACGGGAACCTAAAGTATTGGATAAATAAGATTTTCAGTATCAACTCTGTGTCAGCTAGCTCTTTTCATGTCCTCGCAGAAACCACAGAATAGTACAATTCTGTTCAACTGGGACAAAACCGTTAAAGCATCATGTCTGGCTAGTTGTAGCCGACATATGTCATCCTTACATTAAGGAGTGATTTGGGATGCGAAAACGTCATCTAGTTTTAGGACTCTTTCTAATTTGCTTTTTACTCGATTTTACCGTTCCAATGATTCCAAATATTGGAGCAGGTTCGTTTGTGAGTGACACTGCACAGACACCGTTTTCACCCTTCTCTCCATCCCTTCCTCCAACTGACCTTATTGTCCTTCCCTCCGAAGAAGAATCCCCTCCACCACCGGATCACCCTCTCGGAACAGGTCGTGAAACCCTAACCGAATGGTGGGATACTAATTATGATTATCGACGAAAAATCACCATAATTGAACCAGATATTGTATCCCGAAGCATGGAACCGGTTCACGTTTATCTCACCTTCACTGGTGACGTTGCTCGACAAGGAATTATTGCTTTAGCCTACTGGGATCTTGCCAGCTGGCAAGAAGTTCCTTCTCAAATATGGAATGCTTCTACTCACACCACAGGACCTACCACTTTCTATGATTCGTGCACCGTTTGTTTTCTTGTGAATATCACACAGAACTACCAGGAAGTTTTCTACATCTACTACGACGATGATTACTCCGTTGCTCCAAGCTACACCGACCGGATTACAGCAATCCCAGCAAACGGACCGATTACTGATGACTCAACCATGCCCTGGGTGTATTCAGATGTCACAAGCACAAATTACACAAATGTTGACATGGTCTACATTCGTTCCTCAGCTACACAATACGAACACGCATCAATTCTTCTTACTGACATGTTACGCGGTGGATCCGACTGGGGTGGACCTGCTTGTGGTCTAATCTCTGTCCGTCATGGAGATGTAGATGCACTCGATACTAATAATGGCACAGGATCAGGAACAAACCTACAATATATGCTCCTAGGCGAATTTGCCCTTGATCCCCTAGGAGTCGATACGGGTATGGGCTCTAGCTCTGCCACTCGAGCCAATGTCGCACCCGATAACCCCGCAGAAGCATGGATTTCAGGTGCAGGGGTTTGGATTCTTGATGATGGACCCCTATTTACACGGGTGAAAATTGTCACAAGTGATGGTGGGTATTGTAGTTCTGCATCACCATGGTGTAATCAAACCTCCGATACAGTAAATCGGGGTAGTAATGGTGGAGCCGGATTTCTCAACTACACAATCGTCTACACCTTTTATTGGCATGGTGATTCTGCCCTGGTCAACGTCATTCTCGACATTACAGCGAATCCTCAATGGCTAGGTGCTCAATGCCATGTCAAGAACTATGGTGACTGGCCACATATCATGACATTCACTTGTGGTTCTGGAACCCCTGGCACAGTTGATGCTGTCCAAAATCGGAAAGCATGGAATGGGTCCAAATATGGACTCTACAATGAATCCGTTGACGGGCGTCGTCGAGACTTCCCCATTGAACCCTGGTTTGTCTGGTATGATGATGCAGGTGAACCTGGCTATGATGGCACACAGCATCCTACCCTTGGATTAATTGCTAAAGTGAATCCTGTGGGCTGGGAGGTTCTATCGCTCGCTGTCAGTGGCATGGGTGACAATACTATGCTGCAACAAATCCTCCGTGAGGGTCATCAAGGTGATTTCTTCATTATGCCAACAGGTGAAACCTTCAGTTACGATTACACAGTCTATACTTCTGCGTACGGAACCAATTACGACGAAGTTCGATCTCAGACCACGAAAGTGAATAACCCTGTCAGCTTAATTGTTGGAGAACAAGAATTCTACCGTCATAATATCCTAACGATTACAACCCAGGATGTTGCAGCCGTAAACATCTCGAATGTGACCATCTACGTTTACAATAGTTCCTTAGATCTAGTTCGAACAGGGGTCACTGTAGCCTCGACCATTATTTTTTCCAAGCTAGATGATGGCTCATACACTATCATCTCAAATTACACTCTACTTTCTACCTATGGTGGTTTGGTCACCTTCCAAGTAAATTCCACGTCAATTGTTCTTAATCATAATATACAACGCGGTTGGGACCTAACCGTTGAGTGTCAGCTTAGTTATCTCACCCTCCATATCAGAGATTGGTACGATGATTCGACGCTACCTACTTACGCTGAGGTTTTCCTTGATGAGACAGCTAGTGGAACGCCCATCTTTGCACTCAACGCAAGTCCATCGGCATCTGTCTACATGTACCCCGGTCAATACGATGTTAACGTTCGATATATTGAGCGATTCCGCATCCACAATCAGACAACACCATTAACAGTCAGCAGCAGCGGTGACACAACTTCAGC
>JBHLQC010000167.1:0-3466 GCA_048885185.1 Candidatus Odinarchaeota archaeon
TTTGTCCTTTCTTTGGGTCAGCCCGTGTGCCGTAACCAATTGTGCCTGAGTCGGTAAAGCTGGTAGTGTCCCATACTGGCATGATGTTCGGTTGGGGAGGGAACATGGTGGCTTTCGTGAAGCCGGGTATCGGTTCTCGTCCGGGTTCATCAATGCGTTTGTCTTTGAGGACGCGTTGACCGAGGGCCCAGGCTACCGAGGTTTCCATTTCATCGGCGTGGAAGTGTGGTGGCTCAAAAGTTTCCTTGACTACATCTGCGGTGATTTTCCACCATTCTATTCCGACACACCAGAGTCCTTCTTCGTCGTAGAGTTTACGGAGAGCGATAGATAGGGCTGCTGTGTTTCCGCCATGGCTGTTCATCACGATGATTTTCTTCGCACCGTGTTTGGCGAGGCTTTTTCCCACGTCGACAATGAGATCAATGAAAGTTTCATGCCGTAATGTGATGGTGCCTGAAAAGGGCATGTGGTGTGGGGACACGCCATAGGAGATGAGTGGTGCTACGACCGTCTTTATCTTTGGCCATAATCTATCTGCAACGAGGTAGGCAAACTCTTGAGCTTGGAAGGAGTCGTTGTCAAGGGGAAGGGCAGGACCGTGTTGTTCTTGGGAGCCAACGGGGATGATGGCGATGTCTGTTTCTTTGAATAACGCCTTGGACTCCTCCCACGTCAGTTTCCCTAGCATGTAAGGTTTTACTTCTGGCAATCCAAATCCACCTGCAATTAGGGTTGATGGTTTAGACTACCTGAACTGGTTGAAAAGTTCTCGGAATGAGCAGATTTCTCAGGCTAGGTGCCTTCTGCGTAATCCATGTGATAGCGTTCTTGTGCAGTGGTAAGCTTGTCGATGGTAATTCCCATTGTTTCGAGTTTCAATCGGGCGATGGTTTCATCGATTTCGCGTGGGAGTACGTACACTTGGTTTTCCAACTCTTTGCTGTGCTCCTTCAGGTATAACATCGCATGGAACTGGTTGGAGAAGGAAAGATCCATTACTGAGGATGGATGACCCTCTGCGGCTGCGAGGTTTACAAGTCGTCCTTCGCCCAGTAGATAGAGTCGGCGACCATCTTTCATAATGAATTCCCGGTTATTTTCACGAATCACTCGTTCTTTCTTTGCCATTTTTGCTAATTCTTCGGCATTCACTTCGACATTAAAGTGACCGGCGTTGGCAAGAATTGCCCGATCCTTCATCACATCAAAGTGTTCCTTGGTGATGACATCTCGCATACCCGTCGAGGTGATGAAGACATCCCCAAGAGGTGCTGCGTCAATCATGGGCATGACGCGATACCCTTCCATCCGGGCTTTCAGGGCCTGTAAGTAATCGACTTCTGTGACGATGACATCAGCGCCCATGCCGCGTGCACGCTGGGCGATTCCCCTACCACAATGGCCAAATCCACCGACGACAACTGTACTTCCAGCAAACAGAATGTTGGTTGCTCGTAACACTCCATCAAGCGCGGACTGACCTGTGCCAAAGATGTTATCCATTTCCCGTTTGGTCACTGAATCGTTTGCGGCAATGACTGGATACATAAGTTTCCCGTCAGCCGCCATGGCTCGTAGACGATGAACACCTGTGGTGGTTTCCTCGGAGGCACCAAGAACTTTCTTCGCTAGATTCGGTTGCTTTGTGTGTACCGTGAAAATGAGGTCTGCTCCATCGTCTAGAGTGAGTTGGGGATTAATCTTGAGGGTCTGGTCGATGCACCAATAATATTCGTCTTTGTTCAGGTTGTGCCAAGCATAGACAGAAATATCGTTGGCTACTAATGCGGCTGCCACATCATCCTGAGTGGAGAGGGGGTTGCAGCCACTCCATGACACCTCAGCGCCTGCTGCTACAAATGTTTCAACCAGTACAGCGGTTTCTTTTGTGACGTGTAAACAGCCTGCGATGCGCATGCCTTCAAGGGGTTTGGATTTTGAATGGTTCTTCCGAATACCCATTAGAACGGGCATCTGGGATTCTGCCCAATCAATTTTCTTACGCCCCTGTTCAGCCAGGGCAAGATCCCGAACCTTATAGTCAGCCATTTTTGAACACCTATCTCTGTCAATGCAACCATCTTTCCTTTAAGGATTTCACCACTATTTAGAGTAGTAAAAAGATGAATCCCCGAACAATCCCATACCTATTTATGACGGCATATCTGGTATGAGCCTCAGGTGTTCATATGAGCCTAATTCTCATCCTTGCATCACTCGGTGGAAGTCTTATCGCGATTCTGCCTGCTTTCTTAGTTTTTCTCTACATCGCCCGATTCAAAGGAAGCTTGTGGCTTTCCGCCATCATTGGAGGTTGTTTTTGGCTAATAGCCTTACTTGCCCGTACACCAATCCTTGTAGGCCTCGAATTCTGGGCATTAACTATCCCTCCAGCATTCTACGTTGCTTTTGCTGCCATTATGATTTTTCTTGGTGCACTCATGGCGGGGCTATTCGAAGAAGGGATCAAATATGGCTTTCTTAAAAAAGCCCCACGATTTATTGACACGGTTAAACATGCTCTCTGTTTTGGTTTGGGTTGGGGACTGTGTGAGGCTCTTCTCTTGTATGTGCTTACCGTCTTGCTTTACGGATTTCTGTACGAATGGTTGATAACAATTGTCACCCTTCCTCCCGAGCCTGTTCTTATCTTGAATTTCATGGCTGGTGCAGTTGAACGGAACATCGCCATTCTCTTTCACGTGTCCGCCACAATCCTCGTCGCGCTCGCTGTTTGGCATCAACGATTCCTCTTTGCTGGAGTGGCTATTCTCGCACATTTTCTCTTTGACTTCATTCCCCTCATACTTCTGCAGTTCGTTTTCTATCCGTTTCTACCCTCAACAACAGCACTAATACTCGTTGAAGGTCTCTTCGCAGTGTTAGCCATTCTCTTTCTTGTTCTTGCCTACTACCTCTTGAAACGGGAAGGCGGTCTGTCCAAATTGGAACCTGAACCGGATACGGAAATCACATAAGAGTGGAAGTGCAGGGAAAGCCTGCGAGCGGAGCACCGTGCCAGAATTACCCGACCTTGAAGTCGCAAAGAACGTCCTAAACAGCACCTTGACAGGACGTACTATCGTAGAAGTTAAAATTGGCAGCCCCGTGCTCCTTCGACGACCCACAGCTGAAGTATTTACAAATAAACTCCAGAACCGTTCTTTCAAGAAATTTTCTCGGTTTGGTAAATTCCTTCTTTTCCATTTCGACCCACCTGCACATTTGTACATCAATTTCATGCTTGCCGGTCGCCTCCGTCTCCAATCACCATCAGATCCTAAACAAAAGAAACTGGGTTTCCGGTTCCAGTTAGATAATAACATGGATTTACGTTATCATGATGCTAAAAATATGGGGAAACTCTATCTACTCATTAAGGATGAATCTACTTCTCTTATTCCTGGCTTCGATGAGCAAGGCCCTGATGCCCTAGATCCCAACCTTACACTAGAGGTGTTTC
>JBHLQC010000168.1:0-3427 GCA_048885185.1 Candidatus Odinarchaeota archaeon
AATGTAGCGGTACTGTATTGGATTGGATTAGTCTACCTCAAGCTAAACAAATCCGGGAAATGTACAAAGAGGCCTAATGAGTAGTAATCTGAGCCCCCTGATTATTTGCTGTAGCAATAAAAGCTGTACCACCAGACGGTGAACCCATAGCCTTGCTAACAGCAGTTTTTACCTTTGATGCAGCTTCCAAACCACGGACGAGACCATAACAGGTTGGTCCCCAAGAACTCTGCCCCGCTCCGACAGCCCCAGCCTTGAGCATTGCACCCACACATTTTGTTACTTCAGGGCTGGCAAAACGACCTCCTTGAGCTTGGGAAAATGTATCGCCAACTAAAACCTGAATCCGTGTCAATGCTTCACCGAATCGATTGATATCATCATCAATTAAAGCAGGAAGGAGTTGCATTAGCACTAAGCGACTCGTTTCCATGGCATGATTTGCATTCCCTTTCGGTAATTCTTGAAAAGCATCTATTTCCCGTACTCCGCTGAGACCTTTTGGAACATCGGGAATGGCAATGACGAACTGCCAATCTTCAGGGACAGGTTGCCGAACTAGTAAGGGCGGAACACCGCTCTGGCTTTTACTCTCAGGTGTTATCGTTGGTTTTCCACCATCAATCACAAAACCACCTTTTGCAAAAGTTGCTGTTCCTACTCCCGAGACCACCCCGCGTTCCAAGATTTCAGATAACTCGTGTGCAGTGAGTGATTTACCATACAACTTAGCGATAGCACTACCCACTGCCAAGGATAATTGAGTACCAGAACCCAATCCCACATGCTTCGGAATTGATTCCCACACGGTTAATTGAAACCCTTTGTCATTTCCAAAATAACTAACCAGACGTTCAGCTAAATCCGTAACTCTATCTTTCTCCTCACCGGTAACAACTAGCCCGTCTTTTTTGCGTTGGAGTTCCACAACACACGCGGGTTTATCAATTGAGACACCCAAAGATCCGAAAAGTCTACCCAATCCACCGTGTAAGTCCATAAAGCCCAAATGTAGACGTGCGGTTGCTCGAATTGTGACTGAGTTAAAATCTGGCTTTGACATTCCTCTCACTTTGTCCATTGTGGGAGCATTTCTATCACTTGTTGGATAACCTCAGCTGCCGGAGATTTGGCAGCAATACGATTAACTAGAATCCTGAGATCTTCGATGCGATGGAGTAAACGTTGTGTTGTTGCTTCGTCGATGGTATGGAATGCTCGAACCCGAGTGGCATGAATGACACATTCAATCGCTGCACAACGAGCCCGAGAAAGGACAACAGGAAACGGTGATGAGATCTCAATATGTTGGAGAGTGCAAACTAATTCCCTGTATCGTGGTGTCTCTTCCTCAACGAGTTTGGGTTCTACCGTCACTTCAAGATATCCCGACATTCCAGCAAGTCTCGGAGCCTTAACCTTAGTTGCAGGTTCAAACGCAAACTGGGTGGAAGAAGAGAGTTCTTCTTTGAAAGCTGTGAGGAGGAAAACTTGAGGATCGTGAGTGATGTTGATAACGGCTTCGCCAACTTCTTGAATGTTGCTGGCGGTTTGCGTTCCTTCATAGGGTCGAATAATCAGTTGGTGATCAGGATGAATCCATACACCCATAGGGGCGGCATTGAACTCTTGATCTACAGATATAGTTGTTATGATGGATTCAACCACATCTCCTTCAACAAATCCCATCATTTCAAGTTGTTCAGAATTCACCGTGATGCAACCACCATCTAGCCCGCACATCCATAATCTAGGGCAATGCATCTAACCTTAATGTCTTTTCTAAACAAAAAAATGGTGCACCTATTCCCCATAAGAGGTTTTCACCGGAATCGTCCTAGGTTTCTTTAGAGGTTCCTCACGGGGCCAGCCCATGGCGTCCAGAGCGTTTCGAGCTAAATTGCGGATGTCCTCCCAGGCGATATCAGTCCGGACGGTATCTTCCATCCAATATCGAAGATTTTCGGGACCACTTATTTCATCGAGTTTCTTGTTTAAGTCTTCCAAAATACTGCGTTGCTTTTTCGAGAATATGGTTTGACGACGTTTCATCACTTGATACCATTGATCAAATTCGATGGCTAATTCATCCACACCCCATAAGTGATCAGGAACAAGTTGGAGTTGGATGTCTGCAGGGGCCGCTAGTGCCTGAAGGGATCGTCTGAAACGCAACATCGAATAATCCAATGACCGTCCTCCACATCGCATCTTAAGGGGGTGCTTAGTATTGTGACCCGTAGTATCGTCCGAATGGGAACAATGTATTGTGCTGTTCCCCTATAATTCAGTTATGGTGACAAAATCAACGTTGCTCTTTTCTGCAACAAACAAATAGTACGTTAACTTAGGCTTTTTTCTTTCAAACACGCTATGGCTTTTTATACACTTCTTTCGGAGTTATTTTTTCTCTAAGTTTTAATAAAATCGATAATTCAGTAAAAGCTTTAGGCAGACCACCCACAGACACTGCGGAGGTAAACGGAGTTGTCACCCCGAGACGTACACATTGAGAAACCTGAGGTTCCAATTTCCGTTCGTCGTGTCGGAGTATCTGGTATCCGAGTTCCAATTCAATTCATCTTCTTTGAAGAACAACCTGCCATTGTGGTTCCTACATTCGATGTCTATGTCAACTTACCCGCATATCAAAAGGGGATTCACCCATCACGAAGTTATGAAGCAACCGTCGAGATTTTCAGCCAACACGCAGAAAAGTTACACCGCTTAGAGGACTTGTGTGCTGAAATTGCTCAAGAGCAATTAGAACGACATGATTATGCAACTGAAGCTGAAGTACTAGCATCCGCGGATGTTGTATATGCACGGAAAACCCCAGAAAGTCAAATGCAAACCTATGAATCGTGTACCATGAAGGCCCGGGCTATTGCCATTCGAGGAAAAAAAGGACAGATTAGTTTTCGCCAATGGATAGGCATTACTGTTGGTGGAATTACAGCCTGTCCATGTGCTCAAGAAATGCTTCGAGACCAAGTAGAAGAAGAGCTGAAAACAGACCTGCAATTAGATGAAAATCGCACTCAACGTATCGTTGAAACTTTACCTATTGGAAGTCACATGCAACGAAGTTATGGATCTGTTATGGTAGAAAAGCCAAAGGACTTCTACCTTGATGCTATTCAGTTGGTGGAGCTAGTAGAGCAAGCTATGAGTGCAAGTTCTTACGAGCTGCTGAAACGACCTGATGAAGTGACTGTAGTTCAAATGGCTCTTAATAACCCCAAATTTGTAGAGGATGCCTTACGGCAAATGGTGAAAAACGTCGTTGAAGCATATCCTGATCTGCCGGATAGTATGGAATTACATTTTATTCAACGCAACGAAGAATGCATACATCGTCATGATTTGGTGGCTGAAGAAACGATTACTATGGGAGAAGCGCGACGGCAGATTAATGAAAATCAAT
>JBHLQC010000169.1:0-3377 GCA_048885185.1 Candidatus Odinarchaeota archaeon
CGATTTCGGTCCTCCTTCCATAAACGCTGAATCTCTGGAATCAGTTCATCCATACCCATCCGACCAAACTGGGTTTTGGCTGGAATATATGTTGCTGCAAAAAACGGCTGTTTATCTGGGGCCATGATTATTGTTAATGGCCATCCTCCACTTCCTGTCAGCATCTGGGCCACTGACATGTACAATGAATCAATGTCCGGACGTTCTTCGCGGTCTACCTTGATATTTACAAATGCGTCATTCATGAGTTTTGCAATTCGCTTGTTCTCAAATGACTCGTGAGCCATCACATGACACCAATGGCAAGTACTGTAGCCAATGGATAGAAAGATGGGTTTGTCTTCCTTTTTCGCTTTGCTAAATGCTTCTTTCCCCCATGGATACCAGTCAACAGGATTATGGGCATGTTGAAGCAGGTATGGACTTTTTTCTTTAGCTAACCGGTTCTCCGTGGGCTTCTTTGATTTACTTGACAACAGTTCAAATCTCCCTGAGTAAAAAAACGAGGAAGGGGTTTTTTATGCTCCCTCATTTACTAATGGCTTTCTTTTTATCAGTTACAAATCTGAAAGGTCTAAAGCTGAACCTCGTGTACAATAGTACTCCCAACGAAGACTCATTGTTTTCGTCATTGGGCATGTTGAACATAGGCAGCCCTTTTGCTCTTGGATTGCAGCACTTTGTCCTTGATTGCAGAAGGCAAGATTGGTTTCTCCACTCTGTGTGTAGGTTGGGCATGCTCGACATTTACAAATGTAGGCTACTTGCTCCGCGCTTCTTTTTTGATCTGCTTCAGTCATGCTTGCCATCATTGCTTTGTATTTTTCTTCAAAAGACGCGGTTGCCCATCGTTCTTCGATATCTGCCATTCATAGCACCAAAGAATTATTCATTGAACGAGAATCAGAAATGAGCGAATCTTGTTCTCGTATCAATCTACACAAAATTACATCAGTTTATAGATTTCGATGAGCCTACTGGTTCAAAAGAGAATTGTAAAAAAAAGGAAAAGGAAGAGGAGACCTCTTCCTAACATTTCAGTTACGCAGTGCCCATTCATTTTTCCAACTTTTTAGAGATGTCTTCAAGGATGGTTTTCATATCGCGTAGCGTCATGAGAATTTCATCATCCAAGGAATCCGGTAACTTCGGAATGTCTTCATCCCATACTCCAGCAGCTTCAGTGCCAGTGGTGTAGGGTGTCCGATATCTCCGTAATTCTTGGAGTATAAAATCGCGGACCTCTTCATAAAATTCGATGCCCTCGAGTTTTTCTTCTGGTTCTTTTTTCTGACCTGAGAAACCCGCGGTTTCGATGTTTACACTTCCGATTCCGAAGAGCCGGTCTAACGGGCCTGCCTTGGTACTGATATTCGTAATCGTTCGGAAGGGGACGTGCTTCTTTGTTACATTGAAAAGGCCTTTCTGAACATACACTTCAGGCATGCTTTCCCCTGATTCTGAGATAACCGAATATTCCATACTTTCTACGTACTTGTGAAGTGCAATTAATGAGGGAAAGAACCAGATGACATTAAATACCCACACTACGATGGTGATTGGAAGCCACCAAACGTAAATGTTCATCCACGCTAAATCAGGATCAAAATAACCGATGAGGGAGATTAGATACCAGGATCCTATGATAAGTACGTAGATGAATCCTGCGAGAAGCCCTAAATCAGCAACGCGTTTGCGAAAATACGATGGGGCTGGTCTGAAAACTCGTCCATGGGTGATGCGCTCTCCTGGCGGTCGGATGATCCGTTTCTCTTCTCTTTCTGTATCCAATTCATTCAACTCCGTTGGTATCGAGGAATCTCTTTTGCCGCCAACTTATTGAAAATGATAGAAGACTGTTGCGTCATCGGTAACACTTCTTCATCTGGCCGCAACTTGATATCGTACTCTTCAATGATTGTATCTAAGGTTTCGCGACATTCGCTTATTTTTGGGCAGTTATGACATAACATCCCCGCATAGGAGGCATGCTTGTACCACACTACGATTCCAAGTTTCACAGTGAAGACAATGTAAACCACAGTATTGGCCTGGTAATCAAATCCGATTAAAAGGCCATGATAGGGCAGTAGGCTTTCCACATCGAGACGATGGCTTTTCGCCTGTGTTTGGAGGGCTTTGGCAATCTTTCCCCGGGCACGATTCAAGACGCGCGAGACGTAGGCTACTGACCAACGACGCCTTCCATCCCTGGAGATTGTACTGGTGGATTGGCCGTGGTTGAATAGTCGCCATACGGTTTCTTCGTCTGGGGATAGGATGCCCAACGTGATATTCCTCGTGTTTTGTGTTTGTGAGGGTGTATCTGTGTTTGCAGATACTCCATCTCACATGTTTACCAATTATTAGTAAACATTTATATACTTTTGCATTAGGGAAGAATAACGGTTTAAGGTTGGTTCTTCCAAGAAAGCTAGAAATCGAACCATGTGGTTCCCACTAGTTTATATTCACGTAATGGTTTAAGATTACCATATTCTGGTAAACATTATGGCGATTATTGTGAAATCAACATTCTTCGGAATTGCCTTAGTAATCCTCCTTTCATTAACCGCAATTCCTTTTCCATTATCAGGTGACGAATCAGTGATACTTCAAAACACGACTGAAGCGTCACTCGTCAATTTGTCTGCTGAACACGTTGATGATGTTCCATATGTCTGGCAGGAGATCAATGGATTCTGCCTTTGGGCGGCTTTGTCAATGGTTTTCCAACATGCTGGTGCACCGCTCGATTTGGCGAACCTCTTTGCAGTATCAGGGGTTGGTTTCTCTTCAGTCTACGTTAGGGATACTGGGGTGGCATATTACAGGCCTGGTGTTTGGTTTCGACAAGTACCTCCAGTTGGATATGTCAGTGAACAATATGGTCTGAATTGTACGTTTTTCATCGATCCGAATTCCGGCCTTGGGACGGGCACGGTTCTTTATCTGGATGCTATTGGTGCGAATTATACACCAATCACTGGTGAAAGTGAAGCGTTTGCCTTGCTCCAGAACGCGATTGATGAAGGGCATCCACTTGCTCTTTGGACTGACCCCTATTATCTTCCAGCTGTTGATTATGATATTGTTCGAGAGCTGAATATCACCGCTGATGTGAGTTTGAGTGGGCATGCCATTGTAGCTGTAGGGTACAATGATACGGCTGGGACAGCTCAGATTATGGATCCTGGTGTGGGTGCATTTGGAGATGAGCTTTATGGGTATCCTACAGATGGGCGTTGGTACTATTCCATTAATTATACTGATCTAAATGATGCATGGAGTGCTTTGGGTTATGGTAGTTTCCTAATCAAACCAGGTTCGGAACCAGTCGAAGATTTCGAGGATCAATTGGCAAATATGGTATGCAA
>JBHLQC010000170.1:0-3376 GCA_048885185.1 Candidatus Odinarchaeota archaeon
TACTCGGTGTGTGACAAGCAATGGCGTTACGTGATTTTCTTTACCCGCAGCTCGAAGTACGGTTATTGTTAGCGCGTGCTCTTGATGTTGACGAGGTCCAAGCTAGTCAAGGGACTCTATCCAAGGAATATGAAAAAGTGGCTGCCCGTATAACCATTTCAGTTCGAGATGCACAACGATTAGGTATCAAGGAGGGCAATTTCATTGAGGTTAGCTCAGAGGTAGGAAATGTCGTTGTGAGAACTCAGCTAAAGGAGAATCAACGCGAAGGGATTGTTGTGATGCAACCGAGTCCTTGGGCTTTTGCGGTCATTGAGTCCATGGTTTCGAGCCAGGGAACAGAAGTGATTATCAAACCGAGTAAGGGACCAATTACATCCTCAACGGATCTTCCATAATCCAACAAAAGAATACTGAAACGGACTTAGTGACTCAGCGGGGCTTTTTTGAAGATTTTTTCTTTGGTTCTGACTTCGATTCACTTGGTACTTGTGTACTAGTTGTCGCTTGAGTTTCTTTTCGAAGAGCTGTAAAGAGAGGATCAATCCGACCTCGCTCAAAGAGTAACCGTAACCGCCAATTCTTTTTGATAAACTCCTGAACTTTCCGGACTCGGTCTTGGACCAGTCGGCGATTCAGTTTGCTTTCTGCCCAATCTTCAGATTTGGTTTGAATCGTTATTGAAGGTTTATCGCCAGGAGCTTTAATCACACGTTCATAGATGTTATTTTGAGGAGCTTCACGTCCAACTAGTTGATCATAGAAGTGTAACGCACGACCCCGTTCCCAACCTCGAGCTTCTTCAATTTTGGAGAGTTGGTAACTATCGCGGGTGACTTTTAGGACTTGTTCAGGGCAAGCATTTTCACATGCACCGCAGAAGACTCATATCTCTTTGTTAATGGCGATTTTGTCTTTATCTCCCGTTGCATAGATGGCTTTGGTGGGACAGATGTTGAAACAGTTGACACAGCCCGTCGGGTCACATTTTTCTAAATTTTGGATTTCAACAGCCCCCGTGAGTGGCAGAGTAACATCTAGGGCTTCATAGGGGCATTTCAGGGCGCAAAGTGTGCAGTCGACACACAACCCATCATCAATGGTCATGGTGCCCTTAACTTTCGGGTCCTTGATTTTACGAGGGGGTGATTTGTCGCAAGTTACACGCACAGCATCGGATGGACAGATTGTTTCACAGAGTCCACAATAATCACAGTGAGTGGTGTCAACCCGAATACTCACTGCGGGTTTGAATTCAGGGGGTTGGGGCTTTTCTTCGTGCCAGTAAATGGTAATGCACTCGGGGCAGAGTAATTCACAAAGACCGCACCATGTGCATTTGTCTTCATCAATTTTAATAGAGCCGGTGGCCTCAGGTTTGCCTTTCGCCACTCGTTGAGCGGCTTTCGGGTCTTGATATTTGACTAACTCAGTTTTAGGGGTAACCTTGAGATCAACCGATATTGCATCACGTGGACAAATTTTTGCACATAACAGACACGGCGCACATTTGTCTTCGTCGAGTTCATGTTTGCCTTTCAAGCGGGCATATTGAACATCAGCCGGGATATCATCAAATCTGGCTTCGATTGCGTTGAAAAGACAGGCAGAATCACACAATCCACAAAACGTGCATTTGTCTTCGTCAATGAGTACAAGTGGAGCGCCTTCCATTCGACCAGCTGCGACTTCTTGTACTGGACCCAATTCAATAGCATCCCACGGACAGGGAATACAAAGACTGCAGCCAACACACCGAGTTAGGTCATATTTCAGATTTTTATTGAGTAACGAAGTTTTCCAATTGTACTGGATATTGGTTTCATTAAGAATCTCACTCGTAACCTTTGGGCGTTCGCCTATGGTGAGTTGATCCCGGTGCTTTTTTGTCATTAACTAGAACCTTCACACAAGTACGCTAATCTAACATTCCAACTGGACACCTTTAACGCTTGTTACCGTCCTAGAAGCCTTCTTTGATTTAATGCAAGTATCAATGAGAGGTCTATGTCTTTTTTAATTTGAATCTACAGATAGGACAAGTTTTTCGTTTTTTCAGCCAAGATAGCATTTCGTGTGCGTGAGAAAGATTCCTACAACTCGGACAAAAAATGACTAAATCATCATCATCAATTGTGTTATCGCAAAACAGGCATCTGTGTAATAGTGCAATACAATGATTGCAGGTTGTCTGTTTTCTTTTTTGAATTGTTCCACATTTTCGACAACGGATGATTCCTTGAAGAATTGATGTGACCTCTTTTAGTGTACGGGGGAGGAAGAAAGTTTGTCGAAGTTGTCGATTCGAAAGGCCAAGGGTAAAATCAGTTATTTCTCGTTTACTGCGAGAATAGATCAGTGACATCCCGGCAAGAATGATAATACCGGAAATTGCACCAAAGGCAATTAAATCGTATTTCGGGGGACCAGGCCCTTCGAAAGGATTCGTATTCGTTTCGGTTTCAGCATCGGGTACACGAATTACCAGGGCATTCATCCCAGGTTCACTACTGTTGTATGGTTCGGTTGTTCCTGCTATGATAAAATCGTGAGTAGGTGATTGAATTATTGACCAGCCAACTTCTTTACCCATCCCACCATATCGCTTACTCCATTGAATATCTCCGTTGCTTGCCAATCGAACTAACAAGAGGTGTGTTTTCATCCCAAATTCAGTTTCTTCAATAGTGTATCCGGTAATGGCATATCCACCATTGTGGCAAGAAGTGATGGCAAAAGCTTCTTCTTCATATGAACCTTCTAGGATTGAATTCCAAGAAAAATTGCCATTTGCTTGAACACTTAAGACAAAAGCGTCGGAATTTCTTTCAGGGACATTCTCTGTTGTTCCTACTATGACATAGCCGTGATTTGATTTTTGAATAATCTTGTGGCACACATCATTTCCTGACATGTCAAAAATTCGGTCCCACAGATGATTTCCGAGGTTGTTGGTGTTTATAATCCAGCCATCCAGTTCTCCCGGATCCATGCTTTCTTTGCTTCCAACTAGGACAAATCCTCCATAATTATTTTCAACTAGTGAGTAACAAATCTCGTTTCCTCCTGTATCGTAGGTTCTGTTCCAAAGGGGTTGTCCTTCGCTAGTAGTTCGAACTAGCCAGAAATCCGAGTCATTGTTTTCTGAATTATGAGTGTAACCAGCAAAAGCGAATCCACCATTTTGACACTCAATTACGGAATAAGCTTGTTGTGATAAATTTGTCCCAATGGTTTGATTCCATACAACCATTCCGTTTGAGGTAATTCGAATTAGGAGAGCATTGTACTCTAACAGAGTTCCATTTGCCCCTTGTTTTTGGCTGTATCCAATTATTGCGTAACCACCAGATTCACATTCAATGACCTCTTTAGC
>JBHLQC010000171.1:0-3363 GCA_048885185.1 Candidatus Odinarchaeota archaeon
GGCAATCCCATTTGTAAATCGTTTCTTTGGATTCGAGAAAGAGGTTTTAACCTATCCAGAAGCAATCCGTTCAGATCCCGACTCCCCAGCACGATTCAACATCCCTCTGGAAGCCATAAGACTCCTTCAACGCAGAGAAGGCATTGTGAATCGTCCATTTTCTCCAAAAACCATGATGTCAATTATGCGTAATATGCGTAAGTCAGTGTACTCTCTCAAGAAGAACCCTCAAACCCCCAAGAAAAAGGCACCTCCCGAATTCTTCAATGACCTTGTTGAATACGCAAAATCGTTGGGCGTTTCCCATGTGGGTTATGCAACACTGCCACCCAAATACGTATTTCAAGACATGGCAGTGCTTTACAAGAATGCCATTGTACTCGCGATGGAAATGGACAAAGAACGGATGAATAAGGCTCCGAGCAAGGAAACAATGGATATGGTCATGGAAACCTACGATGAACTAGGTATTGCCGCGAATAAAATCGCAAAACACCTACGAGCTCATGGATATGGAGCGCATGCGGGGCATCCTTTAGGAGGCATGGCTTTATATCCACCATTGGGACAAATGGCAGGATTCGGATTTCAAGGAAGACACGGTCTCATTATCACACCAGAATTTGGAGCTAGAATTCGATTAACTGCAGTCTTCACAAGTATCGAAAACCTACCTAGCCCAAATGGCAATGAACATGAGTGGATTCGTGAATTTTGTGATTCCTGTATGTTATGTGTGAAGAAGTGTCCAGCAAAAGCGATTTTGGAGAAACCAATTCCTCGGAAGGCGGGGAAGGTTACGTATGTTGATCAGAAAAAATGCTTCCCATATTTTGCTGAGTTCTATGGATGTTCAGTGTGTATCAAAGTCTGCCCATTTAGTGAAGGAACCTACTCCGAGATTAAGAATCGCGTCTTTTCCTGAGGCTTGTGCCACCACTGTTAATTCGTCGATTTTAAATGCAAAGATGACAGTATCACGCCATTACTTTACTTCACTTATCGGATGCTCTCTCTTGGTTTAAAGGGCTGGGCTTCTAAAAGGAATATGGCGGTGCGGATGTGAGGCAACTTAAGAGCCGAGGCTCATCAAAACGGGTCAAGCTCGTGAAGAAAGTCCGCAAAGTCGCACCCTATCTAGCCCCTGTGGTGGATGGCGTAGAAGCCGCCCAGGACCTAGATGTAACCATGCAGACCCTGTCACCTGACGCCAGCCAGACCCGCTGTCTTGTCTGCAAGGGTGGCAAGATGCTCTGTGGGAAATCTTCCTGTCCTCTCCTGCACCGACTTTATTCTTTTTTGAAAGTTAAGCCGCTCCTTGATAAAACGGATTTAGAGGGATCATCACCGCCAGGGGTCTTCGTTGGACGATTTGGATACCCCAAAGTCTACGCGGGCCCCTTGGTCCCACCCATCATTGGAGATACTTCCATTTATGATTCCCCTGAAGATTGGATGTACCTTGAGCTTAACCAAATTCTGGAGTACAGATACTCCCTGGTTCGTGGTATGCACAGAGTTACGGTAACTGAACCCGAACAGTCAGGCCGAATGATTGATGACACTCGCGATATGACACTCGCATCGGGTCCGGTTGAAACTGAGGTCCTGTTTAAGAAACGTCCACGACGCCCATTACGCCTTGAATCAGAGGTTCAACCAATGGGACCTTCTGCAATGCTTGAGAAATTTGTACTGGGAACGATGAAAGGCCATAAACGTCTTGAACGGGCCTACGAGGATCGCGACTTGAAGGCCGCGCCAGCGATTATTGACCTCTACGACAATGATGTAAATCTCACAAAAATCACCCGGGCTTTCAGTATGGGAAGCTTTGGCATTGGTCCTAACAGACGTATGGTTCCCACACGATGGAGTATTACTGCTGTGGACAGTACTGTTGGTCGACACTTCCGTACACAGGTCAAAGAATACCCCCTCATTAATGAATACCGGGTTTATGAGCATAACTTTCTTGGCGACCACTTCAAAATTCTCATGAGCCCTGAAACCTGGAGTTACGAACTCTGTGAAGCCTGGTTTCCAGGAACCTCTTGGAATCCCTCTGGTAACCACGTTGGAATATGCAGCGATTGGGAACCCTACAAGGGTCGCACCACCTATGCTGTCATTGGTGGATGCTATTACGCTGTCCGTGCTATGACCACCGAACATCTTGCCAAAGAACGCCGTCAGGCATCCGTGGTGGTCCTCCGTGAATCCCGACCCAGCCATCTAATGCCTTTAGGCGTGTGGAAGTGCAGAGAGATTGTTCGTGAGGCACTTCAACAGCCATATCTCAGGTTTGACACTCGAGAGGAAGCGATACAGTATATGATGTCAGGGTTTAGAATTGACCTGAAATCCTGGATTGAGGGAGGAAGCCTTTTAGCGCGACAACTCTATCAAAGACGATTAACAGATTTTGTGTCCTAGTTTTGGATACAAACTATTATTAACAAACACCGCTTTGCATTCTGTGTGAGGACCCAAGCACTATTACTCATCAGAACCAGTAGACCATTAGGCTGGCTCATTGCACCGCTTGTATTTCTATTGGGACTGACAGCCTTTGGTTCGCCATTAAGCCTCATAACGATTTTACAATTAATTTTGCTCACGTTTCCTTATTGTGTCTTGCTCTATGGTACGAATGATATATTCGATTATGAAGCAGACAAACTTAATCCACGAAAAACGGTTCCTGATTCACCAGAGATGGAAACACAGTTTTTTCCCTTAGTAAGGACCCTATCCTTTGTAGTCTCTATCGTATTATTTGCTAGTGCTGTGATAACGTTTAATCTCACGAACATCATAGCAATGATTCTGCTCCTATTCTTCTCTTATTTTTACTCAGCTCCACCTTTACGATTCAAAGAACGCCCCCCATTGGATTCGTTTTCTAACGGGATCATTTATTTTTTTGCACCGGTTTTACTTGGTACAAGTTTTGGTGCAACATTATTGGATATCCCAATCCAGGCCTATTTTATCACTGTGTGCGTAATGGGCATCCATTCATTTAGCACAGTGATGGATTATAGTGCTGATAAACTAGCAGGGGATAGAACCTTTGCAGTTGTTTTGAGAAAACGAACAGCATCCTTTTTCACTGTGATTGTCTTCACAATTGCCTACTTCTTTTCTGGGTTTCAGGGCTCAGTAGTAGGGTACTTCCTAATCTTTTGTGCTTCGCTAGCAGGCATTATTACATTCGTACCATCGGAGAAATTAGCCAAGTACTTCTTCTATTCCATGGGAATAGGATTCAGTATTGTGGGGGTTTATGAAATGCTTAGGTACTTTGCATTCTTTTATTGAGTTGCTAGAACAACCAGCCAATAGTAAAAAAAGATAATC
>JBHLQC010000172.1:0-3354 GCA_048885185.1 Candidatus Odinarchaeota archaeon
CGTCTCCAACATGGATGTTTTCAGGTTTTAAGGGATCCACGCCTACCAATCGTGCACACACTGAAGGGCCTTCCTTTAATTCGACGATGGCTACAATATAGGGAACATCGTTGGCATATGATGTTCCTGCAATATGAATGACTGTAAAGGAGCGGAGAGTTCCTTCACCACTTAGTTCAGTCCAGTTCGTGGTTTTACTATAGCAGTTGGGGCAAAAGAGCCGTGGGGGTAAAGCGAGTTCGTTACAACTCGGGCATTGGGCGGCACAGAGTTTTCCTTCATTGATTAAGGCGAAATAGTTCTTGATTGTCGTTTCGTCAGTCATTTTCCTCACCATCGCTCACAAATATGAATTGCACATGTTGCCCCGGTACCACCGACGTTATGTGCTAGTGCTACGTTTGGAGAGCTTACTTGGCGTTTACCAGCCTCATTTCGCAGTTGGTGATAGAGTTCAATTATTTGAGCTACCCCTGTAGCGCCAACAGGGTGCCCTTTGGCTTTGAGACCACCACTAGTGTTGATGGCTACTTCACCATCGAGTTGGGTTAATCCTTCTTCGACTGCAGGTCCACCTTTCCCTGGTTTGAAGAACCCAAGGTCTTCGGTGGCTATGATTTCAGCAATTGTGAAACAATCGTGAACCTCAGCTAAATCAACGTCCTGAGGAATAATTCTTGCTTGTTTATAGGCACGATGGGATGCAGTACGCGCAGCATATAGGCTAGTTAGATCCGTTCGGTCGCACAAGTTCATGGTATCGTTAGCTTGTTCAGAGGCAACAATTTTGACAGGAGCATCCGTGAATTTTCGGGCTTTCTTATTCTTGGTTATGATAACCGCGGCAGCTCCATCAGTAATGGGTGAACAGTCAAATAGCCCCAGAGGCCAGGCGACCATTCGAGATGAGAGTGCCTTCTCTAAGGTGATTTCTTTCTGATACTGGGCTAATGGATTATGAACCCCATTCGCGTGGTTTTTCACTGCGACAGCAGCGAGCTGTTCTTTTGTCGTCCCATATTTCGCCATATGCGCAACAGCGAGGATGGCAAAAATGCCAGGAAAAGTGATACCTGGTTGGGCTTCAAAGGTTTGATCTGCCGCCATGGCTAGCGTTTCAATGACTCCGGGCGTAGCAAGGTCAGTCATCTTTTCAACGCCTGCCGCCAAAACAACGTCGTGTATTCCTGATTCGATGGCTAAAATTGCAGCCCGTAACGCAGTGGCAGATGATGCACATGCTGCTTCGCATTTCGTTGCGGGAATACCCTTCATTCCAGCAAAATCTGCCATTAATGGTGCAATGTGTGTTTGCCGGTTGAATTGATCCGCAGATAGATTCCCAATGAATGCAGCTTCCACGTCTTTGGGCGTTATCCCAGCGTCTTCAATGGCTTCGTGGGCTGCCATGGCAAACAGTTCGCGTAGATCATAATCATCGTGCCTTCCAAACTTGGTTTGTCCAGCACCAACGATGCTAACGTTAATCAAAAGATACACCTTGAATAGTAAAGATACTGTGGCATTGAAGATAGTAGGATGTAAAAACCAATTGCTTCAGCCAATGCTTATAGAAGGGTTTTGAGAGTCATTGTTTAGTTACCAAGGGGAAAGAGAGGCTACAACCTTGTCAGGAACTTTTCCTTTCTCTACATCACATAGAGCGCTATCGATGATTTCTAGAGCTTGATCTGCCTCTTCTTGAGGGAGATTATACGCAGGACATACTCGAAGAACTGACTCACCAAGCGTTGTTAGGATAAGACCTAACTCGCCTGACCGCCAACAAACCTTGGAGGCTTCGAGCCGCGCTGACTCTCGTGTCTGTTGATCCTTCACCAAATCAACGCCAATCAACATACCCTTGCCACGAACATCGCCAATTAAGGGGTGATCCTTTTTCATTTCTTCGAAACGTTTCTTGAGATAGGTGCCCATCTTTTTACACTGTGAGATGAGATTTTCTTTTTGGATTACCTCCATCACCGCTAAGGCTACTGCACAGACAATTGGGTTGGCAATTCCTGTACCAATTGCTGAAGGAGGTTTTAATTCGTCCATTACTGAAGCCCGACCAATCACACCACTCAACGGAACTCCTGCAGCAAATCCCTTTCCAAAGGCAACTAAATCAGGGGTTAGATCATACTGTTCTGACAGAAACCATGAGCCGCAGCGTCCACAGCCAGTTTGTATCTCATCAAGCGCAAAGAGCATGCCATGTTGTTGACATATCTCTTCAAGACCCTTAAGCCATTCAGGAGGCGGATATATGTAACCTCCATCTGACCCAACTGGTTCTGTAATAATTGCTGCGACTTCTTCAGGAGGCACGAGATGCTTTAGTACGGTTTTCAAATAATCCAAACAAGCCAACCCACAATCAGGATATTCTTGTTTGAAAATGCACCGATAACAGTCAGCAAAGGGAACATGGTAAATCTCAGGAATGAATGGCCCTAAATATCGGCGTTGCACTGTTGAAAAAGCACTCAAAGATAAGGCCCCATACAGCGCGCCATAATACCCTTTAAGAAAAGTAATGATTTTTGTTCGCTTAGTTCCCACTCTAACAAGTTTTACCGTGAGATCCATGGCAGCTGCGCCAGCGAGCTGATAAATCGTCTTTTTTGAAAAATTCCCTGGAGGCAGTTCATTTAGTTTCTCTGCTAGGTCAACAGCTAGTTCATGATAGCCGTAAAGTGGTGGGTGATGAATGAGTTGATCGGCCTGTTCTTGGATGGCTTTAACTACAGCGGGATGTCGATGCCCAATCGGAAGTGCAGCAGCCCCACCAAGAAAATCAATATATTCATTTCCATCCTTGTCCCACACTTTGGAGCCTTCAGCACGAACAGCCACAACAGGATAATAGGCTAGCCGAAGAGCTTGTCCAATCGCTTTCTTATCTCGTTGAACTACATTCAATCCTTTCTTAACTACACCCATTTAGATCATCTTCATTTGAATCCAATTCAGATTTCGAACAACAGAACAAATTCTACTATTAGAAATAAAATAGTGATAACTACCAAAAAAAGGGAATAGTTAAGATAGTGACTCTTCTGCCCCTCTAGCTTGTTTGATTTCCCCATATCTGACAAGTGACCAAATGGCTTTTGCGGCTCGCACTGGAGTAGGAAGTGTAGGAATACCTGCCTCCTCAAGAAGCCGTGCTCCCCTCATAGTAAACCGACCGCCTGCAGTGCAGGCAACTAGCGGTTTGTCATATTTCCGAACAATTGAGAGAAGTCGTTCGACAATATCAAGATCAAGGAGAGGGATTTGCATCATTACAATTGCAATAGCAGCATCATAATGGGGTGTTCCAAGGAGCGTATCAAATGCAATTTG
>JBHLQC010000173.1:0-3343 GCA_048885185.1 Candidatus Odinarchaeota archaeon
GTTGGCGTCGGTGCTACAAGGAAATCATTGTCTATTGTGGCGTGGGCGGCTATGCCAGCACATTGTTCTTTGTGCTTCACGAAATACTTGGATATCGCAATGTCAAGGTGTACGACGGCTCATGGCAGATGTGGTCAGCTGACCCATCTCTGCCTGTGGAACTAACATAGAAGTGGGAGTAAGGCAAGGCTACTCGATTTGATATCACTGATATCATAATCTCAAGCCAGCGAAAATCACTCCCACCTTTTTTTATTAATACTGAGCGTTTGTCATCATCGTCGATTTGACGAACTCCCAAGTTTTCAACAGTATTATCTATTTATGCTGGCGGAGTCTCAGTCCAGAAATATTGAGACTCTTCCTCAACAATAAAAATCAAGACTTCAAGCCGAGGAGTGCTGAAGGATGAATTGAAACCGCAACGAAATTATTTATAGATGAAACCGATAAAGAACCGTATATGCAACTACTTGAAGGAGAAGGAATAACGAAGCGCTTCGGGGGCCTTGTAGCTCTAAAAAACGTAGACTTCGAAGTAAATTCGGGCGAAATACTTGGATTAATCGGCCCCAACGGTGCAGGTAAGACCACGCTCTTCAATGTGATCTCTGGTGCACTACGCTCCACGTCTGGTGTGATAAAGTATGAAGGGAAAATCATCACTGGACTGAAACCACACAAAATTTGTAGGCTAGGAATAGCGAGGACGTTTCAAATACCCAAACCGTTTCCCAATATGACAGTGTTTGAAAATGTGTTTGCGGCTGCCAGCTTTGGCTGCCATAAAGACCAAGGGTTTACCCAAGTCAAGGAAGAACTCGATCAAATATTGGATAAGTTCGGACTGGTCGGGAAAAGCGAAATACCTGCAGCTAGATTAACTGCGTTCGAGCAGAGACTCCTTGAGATTGTGAGGTGTCTCTCCACGAAACCAAGACTGTTACTACTAGATGAAGCAATGGCAGGATTAAATCCCACTGAGTTAACCCAAATGCTTGGACTTGTCCGAGACTTACGTGATAGTGGCGGAACAACCATCTTCATGATTGAGCATAACATGCGTGTCATGATGGAAGCAGCAGATCGTATCATGGCACTTGATCATGGAGTAAAAATCGCTGAGGGAACACCCAAAGAAGTAGCTGAGAACACTGACGTCATTGAAGCCTATCTAGGTGAAGATAATGCTTGATGTTCAAAGTGTAAATGTATACCGCGGAAAATCGCAAACTCTCTGGGATGTCTCAATGAATGTGGAACAGGGAGAGGTTATCGCCATAATTGGTGCAAATGGAGCGGGGAAGACCACACTCTTAAGCACGATAGCTGGCCTGCTTCAACCATCCTCAGGAACCATTCTCTTCCATGGGAGAGAAATTCAAGGTTTATCTCCTAACCAGGTTGTAGGCTTAGGAGCGGCATATGTACCAGAGGACAGAAAACTCTTCGCACACATGAAAGTGTGTGAAAACCTCGACTTAGGTGCATATGTTTCTAGAGCAAAGGCAAGACGAGAAGAGACGTTTGAACTAATCTATGAACTCCTTCCCGTATTGAAGGAGAGGAAGAACCAGTTAGCCCGGACGCTAAGCGGCGGAGAACAAAAGATGTTGACCATAGCGCGAGGTTTGGCATCTTGCCCCGAGTTGTTAATGTTAGATGAACCCTCGCAAGGATTATCGCCTAAATTAACGATGGAGGTCTTCAAGACCATAGGAGAACTGAAAGATCACGGAATTAGCATCTTGCTGGCTGAACAGAACGTTCACTACGCCTTGAAATATGCTGATCGAGGCTATGTAATGGAAACAGGCAAAGTAACGTTAGAAGGAAACGGTACAGAGCTCCTTAAGAACCAGAAGGTTAAGGAGGCGTTTCTGGGGCTTTAGTCTGCTCCTTATTACCACCAAAACTAAAAACGTTCTTCAGACGCTCAATGAAACCAGCTACTCCATCTTTCAAATGCTCAATAATTCCAGCTACTCCATCTTTCCGATATATTGCCCTGGCCTTCTCAATGATTCCAGCGATTCCATCAGGCATGAAAAGAACAATGATAATTACAATTAGTCCAAGCAGAATCAAGAAGTATTGAATTGCTACAAGACGTAAACCCTCATTCAAAATTTGAACAATAATTACTCCCAAGACGGGACCATAAATGAACGCAACTCCGCCCAACATTGCCATTATTGCAGGCTGCAAAGAATATAGAGGATTAAAAGCAATTGTCGGATCTATAAATGGAAATCTTGGCGCGTAGCAAGCGGTAATTATTCCTATAAACATGGCACTGATTGCGAAGCCTAAGGTTTTATACAGACTGACATTCACACCCAAATGGGCAGCAGCTTCTTCGTTTTCACCTATCAGCCGTAATGCTAAGCCTAGTCTAGTTCTCATTATGTAGAATATTAATCCGAGAATTATTAGTGAGCCAATTAGCACGGCCCAGTAGATTTGTTGAGCCGGAAGATAAAAGATGAATCTAAAACGAGTCCCTGTGATTGTAATTTCATACCATTGAACAAGGTTGTGAAAAAGTTCTGCCAAACCGAAGGTAAAAACTGCGAAGTATATTCCCTTTAACCGCAAAGTCACTAAACCGATTCCAAGCGCGATAAGAAAACAGAATAAACCAGTAATGAGAATAACTACAGGAAATGGAATGAAGTCACCTAAGATTGCTACAAGGTAGAGGCTTATTCCAAAGAAAGCTGCGGATCCCAGTGATACATATCTTGTAACGCCAGAGAAGAACCACCAACTCATGGCTAGCGCTGACCATAAGAAGATACTTCTCAATATTGACAAATGATATAGTCCCAAGAACAAGGGAGCTATCATCAAAATTACGATGATTATAATGAAAGGAAGGATTTTGAGTAGGTCTGCAGTTTTAATTTCTCGCATTGTTACCGCCCGAAAAATCCTTTTGGTCTAATTAGAAGAATTACAATGAGAAAAATGTAAACGACAGCCATTGCCAAGAGGGCATCTGCCGTCAATGTGATGTAATAGACGTAACCAATTGTAAATCCTCCTAATACGCTGCCAATAAAACTGCCCATACCACCCAAAATGATTATTACTAAAGCGATAAACGTGTAGGACGCACCCATGGAGGGATGGGCTCTGTAAAGTATACTTAATAAAGAACCGGCCCAAGCAGCCAAAAGAACACCAATTCCAAATGACAATGCATGCATTCGATTAATGTTGATTCCAACTAGCCTTGCTCCAGTGGGCTCTTCTGAAGTTGCACGCAAAGCTAAACCAAACTTTGTGAAACGTAAGAAAATATAGACGCCTGTAATAATAATCACAGATGTGATCGCGA
>JBHLQC010000174.1:0-3336 GCA_048885185.1 Candidatus Odinarchaeota archaeon
GAAGGGCTCTATTCAGGAATTGGGAAACGCTATGGTGAAAACGAACCTGGAGAATTAGCGATTGACGTTCGCCCGATTTCACGGATGGGTGCAGAACGTGTGATTCGGTACGCTGGTCGTCTTGCCCAGAAACGGGGGAGGGGTGCTCCAAAAGATGGGAAACAGCGCCTGACTTGTGTAGACAAGAGCAACGTACTCCTTGGTGACCAACTGTTCCGTCAGGTCTTTGAAGAGAGTATGCAGGACTTTCCGGAAATAGAACCCGATTACGCCTATGTTGATGCTTGGGCGATGTGGTGTGTTCGTCAACCAGAGTACTACAATGTTGTAGTCGCGCCGAATTTGTATGGGGATATAATCTCAGATTTAGGAGCGGCAATTCAGGGTGGGATGGGAGTGGCAGCCGGAGGTAACATTGGTGATAATCATGCCATGTTTGAGCCCATTCATGGTTCAGCTCCTCGGCATGCGGGAAAACGGCGAGCGAATCCTACCGCAGCAATCCTTGCGGGGAAAATGCTACTGGAATGGCTTGGAGAAAGACACAATGATCAACAAGCAATAGACGTAGCCACTGTAATCGAACAGGCAGTGACTACTGTACTCAAGGAGGGTAAGGTCAGGACTTACGATTTGTGTAAAGGACCTTATGCCAGCCAAAAGCCCTCGACGACAAAGCAGATGGGAACGGCAATTCGAAAGATGATTCAAAAAACGTTGAAGGAGAGGAGTTAACATGGCTCAGCAGACAATGGCTGAAAAAATTCTGACAACTCATTCTGATCAGAAAACAGTCGAACCAGGTGAAATTGTTGAAGCTTCTGTGGATGTGGCAATGAGCCATGAAATGATGGGTACTCGAGTCATTCCTCATCTTGAGGAAGCAGGGGTCACCAAGGTGTGGGATCCAAGTCGAGTAGTAATGATCTTAGATCACTGGGTTCCAGCCCCTACCGTCGAGGCTGCAACTATTCACCAACGAGTCCGCAACTTCGTCCGAGACTATCAAATTCAACACTTTTACGATGTGGGTAGTGGCGTTTGTCACCAAATACTGGTTGAAGAGGGTCATGTGCGTCCAGGTGAGCTTTTGGTGGGGACGGATTCCCATACAACAACAGGAGGAGCGTTTGGTGCCCTCACAACAGGAATCGGCGCAACCGATATGGCCATTGTGCTAGGTACAGGTCGGTTGTGGTTCCGAGTCCCCGATACAATCAAGATCACGATTACTGGGAAATTACCTGCAAAAGTGATGGGAAAGGACATTATTCTCAACATTCTTTATCGTCTGGGAGTTGAAGGCGCTTCTTTCCAAGCCATCGAATATCATGGTGACACACTAAAGCAACTAAGCTTGGATGCGTGGATGACCCTAACCAACATGGCTGTCGAAGTTGGGGCAATGGCAGCTCTCATTCCACCGGATAAACGGGTTCTCGAGTATGTTAAGCAACAGTCACAACAATCCTTCACACCGGTCTATCCAGACGAAAAGGCAGCTTATCATCAAATCCATGAGTTGGATGTATCGGAACTTGCACCACAGGTGGCAAAACCGTCCCTCCCGAGTAATGCGGTCCCTGTAACTGAAGTTGAGGGCATTCACATCGATCAAGCACTATTGGGCTCTTGCACAAATGGTCGATTAGAAGATCTTCGAGTTGCGGCTCAAATTGTAAAAGACAAACAGGTTGCAAAAGATGTTCGGTTCATTGTCAATCCTGCCAGTCGACGCATTTACCTGACTGCCCTTGAAGAAGGGACAATTGGTACGCTTGTGAAAGCCGGAGCCACCATTGGTCCAGCGACTTGTGGTGCTTGTTTTGGAGGTCACTGTGGACTTCTCGCTTCTGGAGAAATCTGTATTAGCACCTCGAACCGCAATTTCCCAGGACGCATGGGGAGTGCAGATTCGCATATTTATCTTGGTTCACCAGCAACGGTGGCGGCTAGTGCAATTGCTGGAAAGATTACTGATCCACGATGAGGTTGAGTGCTATATGCCAACACACCAAACGACAATTGAGGGAAAAGCGTGGCGATTTGGTTCCAATATTAGTACCGACGATATCATCTCAGCCGCCCATTTATCCAGTCTCTCCATTGAAGAAATTGCACCTTTTGCCTTTGAGAATCTGCGTCCGGAATTCGCGAAGAATGTGCAGCCTAATGATGTAATTGTGGCTGAGGAGAACCTTGGGATTGGATCAAGCCGGGAATCAGCTGTAGCAATTCTTCGAAGTTTAGGCGTGGGAGCAATTATTGCGGCATCATTTGCCCGAATCTTCTTCCGGAACGCATACAATTTGGGTATTCCAGCAATCGAATTTCCAGCAATTGCAAAAGAGTCCAACTTAGTCAAAGATGGAGATAGGATACGGATCGATTTGAAAGAGGGGACGCTGTTTAACCACCGTACAGGGCAAAGCCATCAGATTACAAAGGTTCCACCATTTCTCCTTCAATATATTGAAGCAGGTGGTGCGATTCCTCTTCTAAAACAGAAATCCAAAACTCATTAGCTAATCGAAATCAAACACTCTTAAGCTCGCACTTATTTACACGAAGGGCATGTTGCACCTCATTCTCTATGCACTGTTATTCTGGCTTTTTGCCATAATTTCGACGGTTCTCAAAGCCGTTCGAGAAGACGAACTTGCCGTTCAGACCGACCGAATCAAAAACCTGCCCAAGGGTCTCTTTATAGCAATTAAGGTCCTTCCTGCACTAATTTCTGTTATCATCATTCTTGTCTTTCGATCCTCCGGAGCCTGGTTTTACGTCCTGTTAGCTGTAGCCTTAGTCTTCTGTACTCTCGGGGATATTGGAATGGAAACCAAATTTCTCGTCGGTGTGTTGTTCTTCCTAATCGCCCATCTCTTTTTCACTACTAATTTTCTATGGCACAGCTACCTACTGGGATTCTCCCTATTCCCACTTCTAGCCTTTGCCATCTGTTACGTTATTATGATTTTAGTCATTATCTTAGCTGTTCGATTTCTTGACTTAACCGAACCCCGATTAGGACCACTGAAAACTCCACTTATTGTGTACGTTCTCATCCTTTCACTGACCCTAGGTAGTTCACTATTGTTGTGGCTTACAGCAGTAAACCCGTTGGGGTTTATACCATTCATTGGAGCCAGTATCTTCGTCATATCTGATCTACTCATCGGCGTCAAACGGTTTCATCACCACTTCAATAAAGCAGAGTTAGCCATCTTCTCAACTTACTACATTGCCATCTTTCTCCTGACCCTCAGTTTTACTATCTACCTGTTCTGAATTACGATAAACGGACTGGGCTGGTAAAACTAGAGTTCAATAGTCTTG
>JBHLQC010000175.1:0-3271 GCA_048885185.1 Candidatus Odinarchaeota archaeon
GGCGCCTACCAACTCAAAATCGCTCCCGGTTTTGCTGGGAGTGTGGTAGCGCTAATCAATAAAAAAACGGGTACAAATTATCTGAAATCGAGTTTTCCAAAAGCTGGCCCCTTGGCATGGTTTAATCCCTGGTATGGTGGAATCCGGTTTGAACCTTTTTCACCAAAACAACCAGGATGGTTCCCTACAAAGTTAGACCGAGAATCTTGGTCGGTTAGAACCATCCACCGTCGTGAATGGGAAGGCGTGGCTATTAGTACTAAACCAGACAAACAAGCATCGAAACTTAGGGGCTATCAATTAGAACTGCAAGTCTTGACCCAACCGTTCAGCAATATCTTTGCATTAATAGGACGTGTCACCAACCTCACAAAGGCGCCACGTATTATTCGTCATCGAATCAAAGTCGCGTTACCTACAGAGGGATCTCCAGCCGGTTTACAGTCGGTAATCCCTAGAGCAACAACTACCTACTATCGTCGTCAAGGAGAATCTCATGCTTGGCCTACAACCACACAATACCATTTTGGCGTGGAACATATGAAAGACGATACTACGCTTCTTTTCATTAAGAAGCAAGGTCCGATGGGCGAGCTCTATGAAGGGCTTCTTGGTCAAGATGTAATCCAAATTCTTAATGAAGATTATCTTCGAGTATCCCCAGAAAGTGCCAGTGAACAAACGAGTTTCCTAGTAATTTCTAAAGCGCCGTGGGAACAAGCAAAAGATTACGCAATACTCTCAGAGCTTATTTTGTAAATGGAAGCAAATACGATACAAGACGAACCCTTAGTCTTCATTCTGGGAATAGAAGGTGTACCAGCGTTCAATGCTAGATGTGAGTCGGGGATCTGCTTTCATGTCATAAGGAGGAGTAGGCGAAGACTCAACTGCCTCTAATATCTTTTCAAGGGAAAGCTCGTCTTTAAGCTGAGCCATAATCCAAGTTTCAAGTTTCTTGAAGTATGCCAGTTGGATTTGGATTTCTTCTTTCCCACACAAAGGTCCGTGACCTGAGACAATGATTTCCACAGGCATTTTCAGGATTTCTTCAAATGCACGCATCCATTCAGGGGGATTATTTGTTGGATCACCAGCATAAGGATACTGTTGACAAAATACCAAATCACCGGCGAAGAGAACACGTTCCGTACTCAAATATACAGTTGAATGTCCCGCAGTATGACCACCGGTATGTTGGATGTGAACTTCGTTTTTCTTCCCAAGGGTCATGGAACCTTCAAAAGTCTGTGTGGGTGTAATGATTTGCAGATCTTTTAGTTGTTCTGCAAAGGCGGGGTCGTGTTCAACGTAGTATTCTTTTAATTCTTTGATTCCTTCTGGTGACCATCGATCATTGAGTAGATCATGATACATTGCTGCTAGTGGGGATGAAGCGATTATTGTGCAATCCTGGAACACCTGAGCTCCGAAAACATGGTCGGAGTGATAATGGGTGAGAATGACATCGGTGATAGGTTCGCCGACTTCTTTGTGGATAAGTTTGCGGAATTGTTTCGCAAGTGGGGGAGACATTCCTGTATCAATGACGATTATACTATCGGATAGCTTGATACAGCCCACATTGCCATAGGTGGAGGCGTCAACTACAGCCCATGAGTTTTCGCTCACTTGTTCAAGTTTCATTCTTCTAACTCCAATCTTCGTTTAGTTCAGGAAATTGACAATCCCTATATGGTCCTCGCATATAGGTGTTCACCAACTAGAAATTGAGAAAGACGTTAAGAAGCATTGGGTTACAATACTTGATGCATATTCAGTTAGGAGATGTCAAATTTGTCAACGGCAGCGAAGAACCGTGAACCCTTCAAACTTCAAATCATGGATTTATTGTTAGAAATGGGGCTCTCAGCTGGTGTAGCTGAAAAAGTCGCGACTGAAGTCGTGAAGAACTCAGAGGTAAATACCCCACCTGAAACGATTCAAACTATGATTTGTGATAATCTTCGAAAACACGATGCGCCCGCAGCAAATAAACTCGCGGCTCGATTTGAATTCGTTCAACAACGATTAGAGGATGTACGACGAAAGGAAATTGGACCTGCTGGTGAAATCTACGATGAGGAAGCAATCGATGAACTGCTAAAAGCTGATGAAATTACAGCAGCTGAACTATTCTTTATGGAAGGCCGTGAAGGACGAAGTTGGCAGCGTAAAGCGGATCATAGAGATGCAGGATCTACTGAACTAACTCGTGAGGACTATTATGAAGATTAAGGAAACGCCTTCCGAATGAGAACCATTTCCCACCAGAACTAAGCTTTAACCAGCTTTTGTTAGCTTAGCAATTATTTCAAAAAGAGCAGCAGCACGAACTGGCTTCACTTGGAACATATCCGCCCCAGCTTGAATAGCTGCTTCACGAACCGTCTCATCCGCGCTAATAAAAACAATCTTACTTTGTTTGCTAATCTCGTGAATTATTTTCGTCGCGCTTATGCCATCCATGCGTGGCATACGGTGGTCCATAATGATGATGTCAGGTTTTGGATTCAGCTGAAGAAAGGTTTGAACAGCTTCATCTCCATCGAAAGCACATCCGATGACCTTATGTCCTCTTAGTTCGAAGAGCGCCTTGTAAACTCCATGAAGGTTCTCCTCATCATCAACTATGAAGATTGATGCCACGGATTGCACTGTCCATCTCACTTTGACTTCATTTGAGGATAAACGTTGGAGTCAGCCGCTGGTAACTGTCTCCTCCGCACCCAATGCAACATATTTTGCTTCGCATTGCAGTATTTAGAGTCTTCTGTTCAGTTAGCTGAGAATACCTTCTCATTGCGAAAGTCTTTCAGGAATCCTGAATCCACTTGAAAACCAAATGTGGACCGATAGTCTGGGAATTTTATTGGTTTTCTTCAATTGTGTCCATGTTTTCATATTGAAGGGGGTTTGTATCGAAGGAAGCTTTGCAGTGGGTGCTGCAGAAGAAGTATCGTTTCCCTTTGAAGTCACTAAACAAGTCTGTTGTTGTCTTCACTTTCATTTTACAAATGGGATCAATAGCTAGTGTAGGTTTCTCTGTTGGTCCTTGTTTGGCAATAGGTGTTGCTTGAGTGCCTGTAATTGGTTTGAATCGTCCGAGAAGCAGCGCGTTAGTTACTACGCTAACACTAGATAAGGCCATAGCAAGCGCAGCCCATTCTGGTCGGAGCATAATGAATGGGTAGAGCAAACCTGCTGCAATTGGGAGGAGAATGATGTTATAGATTAATGCCCAGAAGAAGCCTTGCCGGATTTTTGAGAG
>JBHLQC010000176.1:0-3246 GCA_048885185.1 Candidatus Odinarchaeota archaeon
AAAGCTGAAGTTTCTGAAACAACCATCTTGCGGTTCTTCGAAATCACTGGTTCACCAACAAAGGTGACGATTCAGACGTCCCTTCCTTTCAACAATGTCTCAATAGTCAATCTCGCAGAACAGCCCTCCAACCAACAAAAGATTACTCGGTTAAACGCAAATTCGCTTTCCTCTACGGTTTCTCCTCACCAAATTTATTCTCTCCACCTCGAACATTCCGATGTACCTTGAACGCTTTTTAGAAACCAAACTTTTCAAAACCAAAATACAGTGAGAACTAAATTCTACGAAGTTGTCCTGCAACGAAAACCTCTTTTACAACAAGCGCCAAGTGAACGTGGAGGTAAGAGGAAATCACAGTTCAACCTTTGCCTCAGACGCTGCTTATTCCCCAACCATTAAACAATCAATCGGATATCACAAATCCCAAAATTGTATGTTCATTGATTACCTTCATTATCGTGGGGCTTTTCCTCGGAATTGTCGGAGCCGCAAATCTGGTTATGTCTGGTGTTATGACAGTATTTCCTACCGTTACTTGGACTGAATTGAACTTCTATTCACTCATCATGTGGGTAGGGCTTTTCTTGATTTTTACTCCACTAATCACAGTTATTGTTGTTGAAGCCGTAAGCTATTACCGACGCACACAACGGACACCAGCATTTTCTCCCACTCCTCGAGAACACCGCCGAGATCCTCCACGAAGCCTTCCAAGGCGTCCATATCGACCAACTTCATCCATGATGGATATGCCTCCATTAGATCGATCACAATCGTCTTCACAGGAGAAGCCGTTATGGCCTCTTGAACTAGCACCGCTGCGACCTGTTCCACCTACATCTCAAGAACAGGACCTCAGTCAAGTTCGCATTGACAAACCAGAAGCTGGTCCAGCATCACCTCAGCCAAGTCCGCCTTCAACATCTGAATTGACTAAAAGAATCCGTCGTCTCGAAGCCAAAGTTAAACGGCTTCAAAAACGAGTGTCTAATCCAAAAGTACCAAGAAAATATGCTGCTACCCTTGGCGAGAAAGCAAGTAGACAAGAAGCCGACGACCAATTACTCGAAGCACTCAATACACAACGAACAGAAGGTCGGATAAGTAACCGCTTCTATCGACGGAAACGCAAACAGCTCGCCAAAGAATCTCCTGAATAGGGCATCTCTTTTGAGTTGTTGTATCTCCTTTCAGCTTTTGTCCATAACTTTATATACTCGAAATGTTAGCTGTAATCAAATTACATATTAAATGTAATGGAATGGTGAAAAACAATAACTGAAACCTATGAAACACTATCCGATCTCATCGACACCTTCGAATCACTAGAACTTGGAGACACTCAATCCATAGGCAACGCTCATTTCATTCCAATTCTCCGGGATGAACAGATTCAGCAACGAGAGTATATCACAGCCCATGAAGCTTTACAGAAAGGCCTATTAGAGCTCGTGGATTCTGGTCGAATTGACGCTGTCATCGTCATTAACCGTGCAACACTCCCTGTCCTTTTTATTGCAGGAATGGATGTACATGCCACAGGAACCCAGTCACGAATTATCATAGGCAGCCACTTAGTCCCCCCACAGACGAAAGTGGAACTTCCCTGTCGCTGTACTCATGATGTGCATCCAATCCACATATACCAATGTCTCATGACGGATGTTGAGCATTATTCTGTTGCGTCACCTGGTGTTCGAGGTATTTCCATTGCACAAAGTGAAGCGGGACAAGACCGTGTCTGGTCAAAGGTTCGTAACCACCGAGAAAAGCTCAAGGCTAGTAGGATAGCCGGCAAACCCCTTTTGGAGAAGGATGAAAGTTCTTCACGTCTTAGTGATGTTCAAGACCAAGCTGCCAAAGCGATTCAAGATGAATTAGAAAAGGTTGTTCCCCAGGAACAACAGGTGGGGCTAGCAGTCATTAGTGAGGGGCAAGTGCAAACCGTTGAGATCTTTGATAGTCCTGATACTTACAAACATTTCCATAGTCATTTGATGGGACGTTTCGCCTATGAAATTGCAGCACCCAAAGCCACTCCGAAGAAGAAAGTAGCAAATCTTCGAGCAAATATAATGAAGGAGTTGCGACGTCTCAGTCAGCGATTGGATATAGAGGATGGAAAAGGAACTGCCCAGAGCAAGGGGAAAATTCTAGGCACTCTTCAAAATAAGGACAAAAAGTTAGTTCATCTCTGTCTCGAAAAATTGTAGAACCTTCGCAAGGGTCGTGCCCTGGGTAGTTCCTCCTTTTTTTTCTAAACTTTAAAATCCTGAAATAGCTTTGCTACCAAAGGAAAATTAGAAGAAGCATCGTGAGCGAGTATCCTTCGTGACCGCTTTTCGTATCTCTCGTGCTCATTGGGTGATTCTTTTCGTAACATTCCTTGGCACATTACTGTGCTTATCACAATTAGGTCCTCAACGAGGAATCATAACCGTTCAATCCCAACCCGATTTACGTGAAGGCTGGGCTGTCCTGTTGGAGATGAATGATTATCCAGATCCAATTACGGACTTATCCACCGATTTTTCAGATTCAACAAAATGGAACTCTACCCTTCACTCCTTGGGATGGCAAACTCATCATATTCAATTCTATCATGGGTTCCTCGATCAGTATGTAGGTGAGGCAGCTCTTCGATTTCTAGCTCTCAATGCGGATGCCAACGACATCGTCCTCTTCTTTATCTTTGCCCACGGAAGTTGGATTCGTGACCATATGCAATGGAATTTGTGGTTTCCTACACAATGGGCGGAATTGCAGAGTCAGGAAAAACTGCTTGTGGTATCTGCATGCAATTCTGAAGAAATAATCGAACCGCTCAACAATGATCCAGCTCCACACATTCACTTGGCTGCCGCACAAAAGGATGGAGGATATGCATGGGCAGGATTACCCGAAGAAGGGCTCCCAATTATTGGTGAAGTCTTCAACCACTTTTTCACGAATGCTTTAGTCAATGTCTCCGCAGATCAAGACAGCAACGGGGAAATCTGCGTGGAAGAAGCCTTTGCCTTCGCTTCACCCCTGAGTCAAGAATATATCACAACAGTTGTGTTTCCTGCCTTTCCCGATTATGCGGATTCATGTAATAATACTGCCCCGCAACCAGTCATCGATGATGCCTATCCAGGTAACTTCTCGTTAGAAGTGGAACTAGGTGATCCGCCATTGATGCCAAGTATGTTGTCACCTGCAGAAATTGGAGTAATCTTGATAACCATCGTGACTATAGTCGCA
>JBHLQC010000177.1:0-3219 GCA_048885185.1 Candidatus Odinarchaeota archaeon
GCAGGGATGGACAAAACCCTCATCCTTGTCCCCGAGCATATTGAGTTACCACTGCCGGAAGGTGACAATCCCATAGGGGTTGCTCGACTTTTCCTGTTCTATCACACAGCTGACTACCCGATGAGCAAAAATAAACCTGCATTTCTTAGCATACGGGATTTGTCGATTCGGGTTGATGGCATAGCGGCACCCTACGACTTCTTCATTTTCGAAGATATGGTTTGGATGAACGCCATTGATATCGCTGGAAAATACACCGGAGTCCGCGATGAAGAACCGACATATCTAACTGCGAACTGTAAACGAATTCGTATCGAAGGACTAGTGGGCACTCTGGAAGAGTATCCCCCATTTGGCGTGAACGTGAACAATGGAATCCAATTCCTGCCGGGAGTCGTCGGAAATCCGGATTGGGGCAATTTCCCTGAACACGCTAACCCCTTCTATGGAACTATCAAAGTGAGCCACTGTGAGTTCATCAATGTCGATTCGGGATTTTCCCTTGGAGGTACGATTGTCGACTCGACAATTCTTTTCTATCGCAATACCTTATTTCATTCAGGAACCTGGTTCGGCGGTGACTTCAGCAATACCAAGATCCTTATGTTCTGCAATACCTGGGAAAATATCAAATGGGGTACCCTTTCCATTACTCAAGGATTACAATCGGTAGCCGGGTATTACTTCTTTGATCCCCATGGACCAATACCTGAGGTTTCAGACTGGTGGATCTTCTGTAACACTTTCGAAGGTATTACTGATCCAATGACTACGATTTTCATTGAGGACTGGGTTGACATGATTTATAGCACTCCACGGGTGGCTCTCCATCTTCATTGTAACAAAGCCTAGGCTCTATTCGTCCTGATTAGATGAATTAGTGTTGTAACTCTAACGAACATGTGGGAGGATTACACCTCCCTGTTCCCCTTTTTTCATGATTATACAGGTCGGGCTTATGAGAGCTCGGAGCAAATTAGAGGAACCTAGAAATCATCGAATGAACTGCACAAATTTATTCCAGCTAGATAATATCACGGTTTGAGTGTGTTGATGAGCTTGGAGAATCTGCCTAGATTAGAAGCCTCTGGAGCGAGAGAAATCGCATCCAAGCTGAAATCGATTTCGGGGGGTAAGATCTTAGATGTGTGTACCGGGGAGGGTGACTTTATCTCAACGCTAATGCAGACACTGAGTGAGTATGAGCGCTTCATTGGCATTGACATGTCACGAAAAGATTTGGAAGTGGCTCGAAAAGAGTTTGACGGGCAACCGGTACAATTTATGGAAATGGATGCAGGGAATTTAGCTTTTAATGATAATACCTTTGATACGGTATGCATTGCTAATTCGCTCCATCATCTTAGTGATCCAGGTATTGTCCTAAGCGAGATGAGGCGAGTGTTAAAGCCTGGAGGCTATTTCATTGTCCAAGAAATGTATCAAGATGGTGATCAAAGTAAGGCACAGATTACTGGAATGTTAGAACATCATTGGGGAGCAAAGATTGATCGCCAACTCGGTGAAATTCATTATGAGACACTCACACAGAAGAGAATCAAAAAACTTCTTGAAAGCCTTAAATTTCAGGAATTGGTTGTCCTTGAGGCTTCTCGGTATGTGAAGTGCCTAGTTTGCCCGCAACGATTTGATTGTGAAAACCCTCTTAATGAAAAACTCATTGACGATTTTATCTCGGGGATTGACAAGTCGCTTAAACGTTTACCGACTCATGAAGTGATTAAAGAACTGAAGGCGGAGAGTGAACAACTTAAGGCGCGTGCCAAAATTACCGGTGTGGCTGATGCCTCCTACCTCTTTTTCATTGGGAGGTAGGATATTTAAGGGGCTTTGCGAATTGCTCTGGTAGTCTGTCATTAGAAGTTTCTGGGCTCTTGGCTACTAACTTGGTTGAGCTGGTTGGTCCGTGGGTCACGGGCGCTTTTTTGATGTTGGATTAGTAAACAACCAAAGGTCATTGTTGTGTCAGCGAGTCGTTCATTGAAACTTTCCAATCTTCAACCCTATCAAAAAGGAATTACTGTTGATTTTAAAATTTTGAAAACTCAGGCGGTGCGTAAGGTTCAAAGCCGTCATGATGGGTCCAGTCACCAAGTTGCCGACGTTTTGATTGGTGACGAAACCGGAATTATGCTCCTCACTCTGTGGGATGATGATATCACAGTAGTCGAAAATGGGAAGATTTTCCGAATTGTTGGGGGACAAACTGGGTTCTTTCAAGGAAGACTTCAGTTGAGCCTTGGACGTGGAGGAAAGCTAGAGCTCTCTACAATTGCGATTCCTGAAGTGAATACCGAACGTAATCATTCCGCTAAAACTCAATCTTCACCCAAAGAGCAACAGAGGCAGAATAAATCCACGGATCGGCGAAATCCCCCAGTTAGGCGAACTCGCGGGTTCAAATGGTCGCGAATCGAACGCAAATCCGATTAGGTGTATCATAAGAACGTGATTCTTCACAACATTTCTGTTATGTTATAATTCTTCTAATGCTTGTTTTAATGCCGCAAGTGTCGTAGTGGCATCTGTAAGAGTGGTAATGCCCATATGACCGATGCGAAGGAGTTCTTCACGGCGTGGACCTAATCCCATGGCAATTCGTACGTTATTCTTAAGCATCTGTTCAACGACTGAAGATGCAAGTATTTTTTCTGGAGAAAACATGGTTGTCACTGTATTTGCATAGTATTCAGGGTGCTTCGGTACTAATTCCAGTCCCAGATTAGTGACACCGGCTCGAATGTGTTGTGCAATCTGTTCATGGCGTTGGATACGTTTTTCAAGGCCCTCTTTTCGGATGAGTTCTAGCGCTACATCCAAAGCTGCAATCAGATTTGTGGCTTGAGTGGATACAAGCCGTGGAACACCGTCAGCTTCATAGGATTGCATCGAATCGATCCAAAGCTGTAAATTTTGATAGACCATCGATGGAGGAGCCTTTCTATCTTCAAGGTGCTGGAGCGCTCTCGGGCTGAGCATCAGAAGAGCAAGTCCTGGTGGGCAAGCTAAAGCTTTCTGGGTGCTGGCAAAACACACATCAACACCCCATTGCGTCTGTTCGATTCGTTCTCCCCCAACCGAAGCAACCGCATCCACAATGGTCAACACCCCATTTTCTTGGGCTATTGCTGCTAGATTTTTAAGATCCGCTTTAACACCGCTTTCTGTGTCAATGTGGCTTACAGCAAGAACATGGCA
>JBHLQC010000178.1:0-3216 GCA_048885185.1 Candidatus Odinarchaeota archaeon
AATCTCTTGACGCAAACGAGTTCGTTCATCTTCCAATTGAACATGTTCCTGCATCAATACATCCACCTCCGTCACCGCCGCCGCCCCCGGTGCAGGCACCGAATCCACATCAGCTACAGACCCAGCCTGAACAGACATGGGAGGAGAGGGTGAGGTCGTAGGGGAGGGAGAGGAGGGTTTAGCTTTGCGTGTAAACCAACTCTTTATTCGGTCAAAGATTCCCAACATCACACACATCCATACTATGTTTGAAATTACTTAACCAGCGTCTAGGTGAAGAAATCGAGTCTAAGTATGACCTTTTGTGAGGTGAACAACCTCCTTCTAGATAGACTGGACACCAATCTAGTAAGCACTGAATGCAATTGCGTCAGTTCCTCGATTTCCCTGTGTGTTGTTCCCCTTTGTAGCCGACTTAAAAAGTGTTTGTAGAAGGCTTAGAGATAGTCCTTTTGGAGTGCGGAAATCACAGAATCCAGAAATTTGTTCACATCTTGGATTTCCTTCGTCTTTGCTTCTAGTTGCTGGATAATATCAATGGCTGCACGTTTGCGATTTAGCGGATCAGGGATTGCCCGGAGTCGTTGGGCTCTTGTAATGATTTGGGCAAGTTCGGGGTAATTCCGTTTAATCACTTCTTGTATTGTCCGAGGTCGTCTAGCCCCTGGTGCGATTCGGACCACACGCACACCGGTGGGTGTGATGTGTACCGATAATCGGACGGTCTTGGTTAGTCGATAATATTTCCGTGGGGGTCCGCGTATGCTTTCATCCTCATAGGTTTCAAGAAATCCTTTTTCGATGAGCTCATCGAGGTGTCGAAGGAGGGCCTGTTGATGAGCTGATAATTCTCGACTAAGTTGACCAAGGAACATGGGTTCACGTGCTAATCGGCGGAGAATTTCAAAGCGCGTGGGATTGCCTAAGAGCCAAAAAAGGTGGATGTTATCATCAAGCTGGTCATCGTGTGACAGGATGGTGCACTTCCATTTGGTTTTTCACTCACTATATGTTAGTGACATATTGAGTATATTTAGTGTTACGGTCTTTTTGGAAAACTTTAAAAGGCAGTATTACACACATTAAGTTAGTCACATAATGTGAGTATATAGGAGGCAACACACAAATGATTAACTCTGACGAATTTAACGAAATTATCAAACTCTTTCGCCGAATGATAGAAACTAGCCAAATCCCTGACACTTCACCCCAACCTCATTTTGAAGAACGCAACAACATCCGCACTAGGCGTATTGGACCTATTGTATTTGGTCGAACCACTGTAGTTGGTCCAGATGGTCGCGTTCGAACTCAAGAGTGGAGTAACCTTCCTCCTGAAGCCCGGAAGGAATTAGAAAAGCAGATGGAAGACTCACCGTTCACATTTATGGTTCCACCCCAACCCCAAGATCGTCGTCCTTCTCCCATTCCTGATCCGTTATCACCAAATCGCCCATTCCCAGGCCCACAGCCTGAAGTTCAGCTCAAGGAGAGGGACTACTTAATTGACATTATCGATACTGATGATGGCTATACAGCCATCTTTGATACTCCTGCCACTCATACCGATGATGTCAAAATTCATGTGGATGGACATTTTCTGAAACTATGGATTCGAGGGAACCTCTTTCGTGAACTGGAACTCCCAACTCCCGTTGAACTTACTTCATCCCACTTCCGCAATGGAATTTTGGAACTTCAACTGCAATCCAAGAAGCCAGAGGAAGAGCCCAAACAAGCCTCCGGGGAATAGACCAAACCGATGGCGTAAGGTCGAATGGACGGGTTGCCAGAGCCCGTCCCTTCCCCATTATTTCTATGGATAACAGAATCTACATCTACAGTGAATGTAATTGTTTGATATTTCAGTGATTATGTGAGACAAAAGATGGCTTGTGTTTTCAGCAATGTTTATTTCCTCAAAGTCCGCCAAGTCTTATCAGAGAGAAAAGAATTTGCCATGGGATGATTTAAGCAATCAACAGTTTTCCTTTTTGATTTTTGTGTTAGTGGTGGGTTTGACGCTAGTTACAGTATTTTCTTTTTTAACGAATACTTTGTGGGTTATCGGAATTTCCACTCCATGGGTATTAGCCATGCCTGTCTGGTATTACATTGATGCACGGGTCAAACACGATAAGTTGGTAAAATTTGTCTGGATGTTTCTTTTCATATTCACATTGAATTTCATTTTCAATTATTTCGGACCATGGTGGACTCCCTACCCTTATCTCATTTTTGCAATCATCCAATACGTAATCACCTTTTCCCTTTTCACCATCCTAACTACAATGCTGTGTGAAAGATATCTTAAGCCAAAACTTTAAGCATCAAAAAAGAAGTTTTCTATGGATTTAATCCATTGGTTACCTGGGCATTCCATCAGCCTTTTAGGGAGAGCCTTCTTTTTGCCATTTGAGGTTATTGAGAGTGGCGCATGAGGATTTCCACACCGAACTAACTGCCTTACACCAAGAATATGGTGTGCCGCGACGTGTGGAATTCGCTGTGGAAATGCTCCGCGAAGAATTTGCATTAGTTGAAGATTCTGCCAAGCGAGGACGCTACCATGATGTCACCATTTTCATTCGGCACCAGGGAAAAGTCGTAGTGATTGAAAAACACGCTTATGCAAAAACCGGTATTGTCCGAGCACCCTCCGGTGGTGCTAACCAGTCAGAGAGTCTCATCCTTGCTGCAAAACGTGAAGCGCGGGAAGAAACTGGTTTTGATGTGGAAATCGAGCGATTCGTGCTAGAATCCCACGTGTTACTCTCTTGTGGAAATCGTCCCCCAATTCCTTGGGTTTCCTATGTGTTTCTCGCCCGAGTGGTTGGAGGACAATTAGGTGCTAAGGATGTTAGGGAAATCTCAGATGTCCAGCTTCGAAGTCGCGAGGAATTGTTAACAGATATACGCCCACTCATGCTAGCTTCAGGAATGGGCGGATTTGAGTATCGGGCGAAAATGACAGATGCCTTCTTCGAAGAACTCGATGCTCAAGGTCTCACAATCTGATTTTCGTGAGTACCAACTAAAGTGGGCTTCCACAATGTATACAAAATTGGGCTCCTGTTGCTGTAACACGACCACACTGAGTACAGATTTTTCCAGCTTCGGCATCAGGTTGGCGTGACTCATCTTGTGCCTCAGGCGTATCAATTTCCTGATCTGATGAACCTTCCTCTTCTTCGGATTCTGGTTCAGCGGTTGTTA
>JBHLQC010000179.1:0-3206 GCA_048885185.1 Candidatus Odinarchaeota archaeon
AATTCATCAGCGAGGACATACCATGGGCCAATTTGAAATCGGTTGCTAGTAATGAGTTTCTTAAGTCGGGTTTTGTTTGTTGGCCGCAGTTCAAGGTAATCGTCGAGGATGATTGTTTGACCATCGAGGTTGAAATGTTTGTATTCTGGATTCTGTTCCATTAATTCTACAAGCTGGTCTACAGTTTTGACTAGTTGCCAACGAAATTCTTCGAAGGGTAGATACCATTCACGATCCCAGTGCGTATGACTCACAACAATGACGGTTCGAAGGGGTGGCATAGAAGTATCATCCTTGATGTTTTGGTAAAGAAAGAATATGGTGACCTTGGACTTAAGGTGTTATGATGTTCACTTATCGGTGACCCTCTCTTCCTTTTAGTAGGCTTGTGGCGAACGTTTCTAGCGTGGAGGTCGCTAGACATGACACAACTCCTACAACCTCAGGCTGATTCGGATCGCATCATTTGGCAGGTGTTACAGGAACTGCAACCCCATCGTACACGGAGCCAACATGCTGCCATACTTCGTGCAGATCAAGTTCAAAGGCTGCGACCACTTCTCGATTATGTGTGCCGTCTGCATTGGCGGGCAGGACGAACAGAAGAAGGAGAAGCCGCCCTGAAACGGTTCGTCTACAGATTTCTAAGCGGGGATATTCCCTATTACGATTAGTCCCGTTTGAAATGACCTTTTTCTCGAAAAGAAGAGATTCTAGGAGAGGGCAGCCGGGAACCGGTGCCTCTCCTAGCATTTCAATTGAATGAGAGAGATTACTTTCGTTTCTTGTACCAATTCCAGAGAAAACTTCCAACAATGATAATGATGGTTATTGCGGCTCCAATGATGATGTATTCCATTGGAATTGGAGTTTCAGTTGGAGTTGTAGTAGGAGCTTCGAGGTGTACTCCGACATCCCAGTCCCAGTTGAAGATTTGTTTGAAGTAGTTGGCAACGCCTGAATGAGTGATGATGACACCAGCTTCTCGATTTTCATGGGTGGATTCGAAACTCCAGTTAATACTAGAGATTAGAACCTTATTGCCGTCGACGATGACACCTTTGTTATGGGTCCAGCCGAAGTAGGATTGATTACTGAAGGCTACTTGTACTTCGTTCGCAACGAGCATTTCGCCTACTTCTTGCATGCCGGAACTGCGATTGTCCAGCATTACCCGACATGTGACTCCTCGTGCGGCTGCGGCAATGATGGCATCGTTGAATTGGTTAGCATTGCCATCCCATTCCATTTTCGAGTACATCTGTTGGACTTCGAGGGTGGTTGTTGCTGAGTTAATGAGGGCTACGATGGTCGGAACGTCGTTATCAGGTGACAAGACACATTGTATGCTCATTGACCCGGTGAAGGTTTGGTTTTCAAAGGGTGCAGGATAGGAACCAGTAGTAATATTATCACTGAAATCTTCCTCATCGGCGATGTCAGGAACATAGGGTTCAACATTATCCAGTGTGAGATCGTGGACAAAGGTCTCCATGAAGTAATTGACTACGTCTGGTTGTTGAATTACGACACCCCATTCGCGATTCCCTGCGCTAGACGCTGGAGGAATCCCAGATTTCGCCCAGTTCGCACTTTCGACGACGAGATACTCTCCATCAAAGATCATGAATTTGGCATGAGTAAATTCGAGGTATGTGTCTTCTGAATAGAAGAGTTGAAGGTTTGATCCAAATGCAGCGTTTTGGGAGAGATTGTAAAAGGCTCCTTTGGTTAGCGATCGTTCAGCAGGTGAAGCCCACTTCCATGAAACGATGATAGTGATTTCCATACTGCCATTTCTGGCGAGAGCATCGTGAATTGCTTCAATGAGGAACCAATTAGTGAGAGCATACACCATGATTTGCATTTCATTTTCCGTTTTTTCCAATAAATCATAGACAACAAAGAAACTTGAGTCAGGTGAAGAAAAGGCGTTCACTGTTGCTGTTCCTGTATAAGTGGAAGCAGGTTTATCTAAGGGAGGAGGTGCGGCATAAACGTTGAGAGTGGTCCTTGGTTGGGGAATTACAAAGGAGAATAGCATGAACCCGATAAGAGAGAAGATTAGCAGTGTTTGTAAACGTGTTAACCTCATAGGCAATACTCCAAAATGTGAATTTTGTGGTACAGTGTTGATTACAATTAGCCTTATAGCCTTGTGGTTATGCTAGGAGCCGACTTAAAAGAATTAAACCGGATTCCGTTTTTAAGACAGCACCCTTATTTTATCAAACAACAAGCGCGATATTTTATTAAGAACCTAGTACTTTGCTATTGCCACCAATTTGTTTGAAAGGTGTGCATAATGCGGAAAGAACTTCGTTACGAGTTCCCCACAGTTCCCCCTGCTCAGAAGGCATTCAGATGCGTGTGTGACCGGCTAGGGCTCGAAACACGTGAAGAAGATATGAGCGGGGGATTGATTGCCCGTAGTGAAGACCGAACCTTTGTCGCACGGTTACTCACCGAGAAAACAGCGCGAGGAACAACTAGAATTGAGGTGCAAATCCGGGTTTCAACCGATGATCAATTGGGCGCTGTCGTGGCCTGTTTTGGTGAACCTGAAAAAGAACGGAAAATTGCACCGAGTGCCAAGACCTTTGCCCAGACTGTGGTAGATACTGAGTACGTGGGTGATACGAACGCATTTATCGCGGATATTTGTCAACAGCTGGATATTCCCACAGACCGTTTTGGGAGTTACCGGGCTATGGTGCTTTCCACAGCTCGAATGAAGGAAGCTCCAGAAATGATGAAAGAAGCGGCTGAAAAACTCAAAACGCTGTAGATGAATGCTATCCCTTTTGGTGCCTTTATCCGAAGCGTAATTCATAGTTGTCGGCTTCATGTCCACATTGCGGACAGATGTATTTCTTTTTCTTCAAAACACAACCCCGATGAAATGAGGCATTACACTCCGAACACTTCAACGGTGTTTTAACTAGCTTTCCGCATGCCTGGCACACATCATCAGAACTCATAGAATCACATCTATTTAGAAAATACACCGTAAAATGCCTGATTAAACGTTTCCCTAATCACTTTCGAAGGTGATTTTTGGCTGTGGAAACCTTAGACCTGCTTTTCTTTAATATACGGGACGGCAATGGCTTTGGGTGGGACAGATCTGCGGATTATGCCAAGTGCAACAATCACTGCGGCATAAGGAATCATGTTGATAAAGGAGGAATAGCCGGTAAGCCATC
>JBHLQC010000180.1:0-3199 GCA_048885185.1 Candidatus Odinarchaeota archaeon
GGACTTGATTTTAACAGCGCAATTAATTCCTTGAACACGCTGGCTGCTTTCGCACGGCTACTCAGATTATTCATCGCGGTGTCTCGAGACTGTTCGATTAAGGGCTTCAGGTATTCGCGTTGTACGCGTTGTCGGCCTTTCAAATCGTTGACAATATTCTCTAGCGCCTCAATCACAGTGGCAACCCTTGTATCAGGGACGTCAGAAGGTTTCCGTGCAGCTGGAGCTGGTGCAGTGGCTGGGGCGGGAGTTGGTGCAGATGTCGGGGTCGGTGCAGGGGCAGGAGTAGGAGCTGGAGCAGGTGCGGGGGCTGGTGCAGGAGCTGCAGTCTTAATCTGAGGTAACACTTGCTGAGTAATGGCTGTCTGAATTGTTTTTTCAATTGTTTCAGCCATCTTTGCTTCCATTGGAGCAAGCCCATCTGTAACGGCTTTACCAGCAGCTGTCATGACATTGCCAATGGCTTTATCCAGAGCATCGATACGCTTCTCAAGTGCCTTAAGTTGCTCACCTTGTTCCTTTTGCACTTTGTATACTTGTGAAATGTATCCGATGATGTTTTTGAGTTCTTTATCTATTCCACCCTTTGCAGCAGCGGGTTGAGCGACTTTCGTATCTTTGGACATAATAGTTCCATCTCATGAAACACTATAAACAGTAATTGGTAAGGGGAAGTAAAATCCTTCCGCTATCACCCAGTCTGATGGATGTCAAATAAAGGTTTAGTTACTTTATTGGAAAAAATCAGTTGAATATCATTCAGACTGTAAAACGTTAACATTGACTGGGATTCCTTGGCGAACCGATGCTGTTACAATACAATACTTTTCAAAAATCTCCACACACCGTTGGAATCGCTTTGAATCATTTTCTGCGGTCTTTATCAGGATCTTTACATCGACGTGGTGAACACGCCACCGCCCCTCTTCATTCCGTGCGCTTGTCGGAGTCACTTCTGTTCGAAGAGAATCAACCATTAGTTTACTTCGCTGCAGGCAAAACAGTAAACTAGCTGATAGACAGTTCCCAATTGCAGCCGCTAGCACTCGTGTGGCGTTGGGTCCTTTATCTTGACCTAGCGGTGAGGGTTCATCAAGTGTCCATTCTGGGAATTCAATTCGATCAAACTGGACGCGAAATTCGAAATCGTGTACACGTTCAACAAAGATTGTGTAACTGTGAGACTCTTCTTTTTTCGACAAGGGCAATCACCACTGGGGCCTTGACTCTCTCTTCCTATTTATCGGCATTGGAGTTTTATATCGCGAACTATGAAATCTGATTCCATTGGATAGTACTACCACTACTGAGATAGTCCCGTTTCATTGAACACGAAAATTACTATTTTCCTTTTTTCGCGAGGTATTCTTCTTGAAGGACACGGCGGAGTGTTTTTCCTACCATGCTCTTGGGAAGATCGTCACGGAACTCGATAAATTCGGGGCGCTTATAGTATGCAAGCTTGTCTTTGGTGTACTCTTTGATTTCTTCGGCTGTTGCGGTTTTGCCTTCTTTCAGGACGACGAATGCCAAGACTGTTTCTCCACGGGCTTCATCTGGAATGCCAACGACAGCTGCATCGGCTATCTTCGGGTGTTCAAAGAGCACTTCTTCGACACTCCTTGGATAAACTTTGAAGCCAGCTCGATCTATCATTTGTTTTGCTCGGTCGACGATGTAGAAGTAGCCATCTTCATCCATTTTGGCGATGTCACCGGTGTGGAGCCAGCCATCTGTGAGTTGTTCTGCTGTTTCCTCAGGTCTATTCCAGTATCCTTTCATGACCTGTGGACCCTTGATAACTAGTTCGCCTTCTTGTCCTGGTGGCAAGTCTTCGCCTGAATCGAGATCAATGATTTTTGCTAACGTACTTGGCATTGGTAATCCAACTGAACCTTCGCGTTTCTTGTCGAAGGGTGGTTTCTCTTGGATTGGATTACTGTGGGTGACAGGACTAGCTTCGGTAAGGCCATATCCTTCTACAATATTAGCACTGGCAATGTCTTCAAAGGCTTTGGCAACCGCCATCGGAAGTGGTGCGGCACCTGAAAGACAGGCGGTGACGGAGCTGAGATCGTATTGGTCGAGGTCATCTCGTTGGAGAAGTGACGCATAAATCGTAGGAACGCCTGGGAAGAAGGAAATCTTGTAGCGTGGTATATCGCGTAAAATTTGGTCAAGGTCTGGGCGTGGGTGGAGTACAAGTTTACCTCCGAGAATGACAGTGTTTAGCAAGCAGACAGTGAGTCCAAAGGAGTGGAAGAACGGTAAGACCGCTAGTGTTGCTTCACCTGTACCGCGTTTTGCAAATGGAATCCAATTTCGACATTGATGGGCGTTTGCTACAAGGTTATAATGCGTTAGGATTGCCCCTTTGGGAGTGCCTGTGGTTCCACCAGTATAAAGCAGAACGGCTGGTGTATCCTTCGGCTTCACTGAGATTTTAGGTGGTTTGTCGTCAGCTTTTTCGAGTAGTTCACCCCACAAATGATAGCCTTTCACATCTGGGGGCGTGAAGCTGACTTGCATTCCTGGAAACGCATCAGCCATCGTTGTAACGATCGTATGTTCAACTTTTGTTTTATCACGGATTTTCGCATAGTTATCATGCATAATGTCAATAAGGATGATGGCTTTCGCACCGGCATCATTAAGCTGGAACTCGATTTCGGGGGCCTGGTAGAGGGGATTAACTAGGGTAAGAATGGCCCCTGCTTTGAGAGCCCCAAAGAATGCCGTAAGGAATTGTGGCATGTTTCCCAACATGAGGCCAACAACATCACCTTGTTTAATGCCTAACTTGCTCAACGCATTCGCTAAGCGGTCGGATTCTTCATTGACTTGTTTGTAGGTTCTTTCTTGTCCAAGAAAAATACAAGCGGAAATTTCAGGAAAATCTTTGGCAGTGTCTTCGAGAAGTTGGTGGAGGGGGATTTCAGGGAAATCAATGGTTTCGGGAACGTTGGGTTCGTAAAATTTTAGCCATGGTTTTTCCATTGGGTGTTAACCTCCCAATTCGTATCGCCCTATAATGTATAGAAGGTAAGGAAAAGGCTTGTCATTGTCTTTAGAAATCAATCAACTCTGGTTGATTTAAGTTCGAGACACTATCAGGATAACCAGATTATTAGCCACGTATAGCTAAAGGCAACCACAATCAATACCAATATCCAAAGCACTATTGTGCCATAAAACCGCA
>JBHLQC010000181.1:0-3182 GCA_048885185.1 Candidatus Odinarchaeota archaeon
AATGCAGGAACCTTCATCAATTACCCATTGATTGCGGCGTGGTTAATGAGTAAGAAAGCACGCGACATTGTACTAGACGATATTCGCCGATCTGCTAAGAAACGAATGGACATTCCTGCCATCGATACTGAATGGTCCTTAGAAGAATACATTATTTCGACTCGAGCAGGACCAGCACGCATTCTTGGTTTGCCAGAGAAAGGACATCTAACTCCAGGTGCTGATGCCGATATTGCCATCTACAATCTTGACCCGAAGGAGGATTTTGCTAAGCATCCTGATAAGCTCATTCGTGGCCTATCAGGCGCATGGATGACAATAAAGGGTGGGCGTGTCGTTCAGAAGAAAGGGGAAATGGTCGCTACACCGAAGGGTAGTACGCATTGGATTGATGCAACTGTTGAACCCGAATTGGCAAAAGAGGTGGAGAAGGACATTCGAGAGAAATTCATGAGCTCCTATACTATTTCTTTTGAAAATTATCCTGTATCAAAGCGTTATCTTCACCGATCCGCGCCTATGAAACTGGAAGCTAGTTCTTAATTCGTAAAACTAATAACACCCTAGACAGTGCTGTGTCTCACTCCAGTAGAAAATGTCATTATTGGGAGGCTGGAGTGTGGGTGCACAACAATGCGTAAAGTTCGAGAGTTTACACCAGCTGATGCAGGAGGGCTAGCTCAGTGCATAAACGAAAGCGAAGGGGGTTGGCCAGGCGGAATCACACAGGGTGTACAACATACGATCCAACATGTCATGGAAGACTACGAACGACAACAGAAATTCAGTTGGCTCATCGCTGTTGATGAACAAGACCAAATCGCGGGAATATCAACATTGCATCCCCACTACGAAGACCAAGAAGCAGTATACCTGGGTTTCCTAAATGTTTCCGATGTATTTCGAAAGAAAGGATATGGCAAAGCCCTGCTCATTGAATCAGTTGAAAAGACAAGAGAACTAGGATACAAACGACTATTTCTGGGCACTTGGGCCGGGAACTTAAACGCGGTTCCAGTGTATAAACGAACAGGATTCTTCTGGCGACCAGATACTCAAGTTGAGATGGACAATTACATTCCAATGATACTCGATATGCCCATTACTCAATCCTACTTTCAGAAGCATAACTGGTATGATAGCTATGTCAGGAAAATCGAAGTCGTTCCTGATGAAATGGAGCACCGGGGTCTTCATGTGTATGAGTATTGTTGGCAAGAAGAGTCAGATTCTTTACGTGTAGTTATCGACCGAGAAAGTCGCGGACCCACCTTAATTGAAACTGATGAGATGTTGGTCGAATGTTGGGTTGCTGATCCTGAGCCAACCTTGGGGCTTCCTATTCCGGTCGAATGGACTATTCAAAATAAAGCGGTATCAAAGCCTCTTCAATGTCAATTGACGGTTAAACTACCCAGAGGATTCCAGTTGATTGAAGCACCACCGTCAAAGATTACAGTTCAACCAAATGATACTGTAACACTCAAAGCGGCCATTCAGGGCAAAGTTTCAATAATTCCGCCAATCGAAGAAAAAGCAGCACTAGCAATACAAACCAAAGTGCTAGTGAAAGAAATTCCAGTTAAATTAGAAACAGGTGTACGCGTGAAACACCCCATTGAAGTATCAACAGTTCCCAATTCTCTATGGTGTCGACCTGGAAACGAACTTAATCTCGATATTGCCCTGAAGAGTAACCTCAAAACGCCAGCACAAGGAACCCTTCGTCTTCGTCTACCTCGAGGCCTCAAGGTACCACAGAAAAAGTTTGAGGTCAACTTCACACCTGAAGGATATTCAGGAATTAGCGTGAAGGCTTGGATCGATTCAGGCTTGAAGACTATTGCCTTGCCAATCCGCATGCACTTAGATCTACTGGTGGAGGAACAACAACTTCGCACACGTACAGAAACTATCAATGTTCACTGTCTGGACAAAGGAGGAGTTTTAGTTACTTCTTTTGATGACAAACGACGATTACAGGTTCAGACTGATACTTTGCACTTTGAAATTAATCTGATGAAAGGAGCTCATATTGACCGCCTCAGTAATAAGATAACTCGACGAGAGCATCTACGGTCACATTGCCGTGAAAGTATTGGCCCCCCATTTTGGCCATCAGAACAAATGCGGGCTCAATTCAACTATGAAATTGACTACGAAAAAAATGGAACCACTAATATTCGGACGTGGATGGAAAGCAAACGATATCCCGGCGTGACGTTTACAAAAATATACAAAATAATTGGGAGTTCGGACATTCTCCGCATTGATTACCAGTTCGAAAACAACCATCCCACCAACACGTATGATTTCCAATTGCAAGTATCAAGTTTCCCTGGAGTCTGGGATCATCTACACGTACTCCCTTTGAAGAATGGACTTCTTCGAGCAGAATTCATTGAAGATGAATTTTTTGCGAGTTCTCGAGAAGTGCCCAAGAAGCGTGAGGAGTGGGCTGAAACTTGGTATTGTGCGGAACGTCCGCATAAGGGCGAGATTACAGCAGTTCTTTGTCACCCTGGCATTTTCCATGAAGCCCGAGGTGTCACACTAATTGATTTTCTATTAAAGGTTCCACCACTTCCCCCTAATGCGCATGTAGACCTACCGCCCTTCTATCTATTGAGTGGGATAGGAACCTGGCAACATGTGCGTCAGTTATGGTATCAATTCTACTCTCCTCATCCTGAAGCACAAATGCCAGAGTTTCCCGTATTCGATGCAGTTGATGTTCGATTAACGGATCACCCGCCGCTCTATGAGGCGAAACCTGAGATTATAGTTCCACTACAGGTGCAACATCTTGTACATCGACCACTTCAAGGTAAACTAAGTCTATCAACACCAAAAGGGTGGAAAGTCACACCTCGAACGAAGAAGTTCAAAGACTTAACACGTGACACGCCACTTACGCTTCCTATCGAATTGTCCTCAACATCTACGAAACCAGTTGAACCTGGAATCATATCAATTCAAGCTAAGATTGAAACTCCTCTCACTGACCGTCAATTTAGTGTGCCAATTATTCTACATCGAAGACAGGGTAGTGTTTCCATTTCATCTAACCAAGAACATGACCAAGATATTACAATCATCGATAATGGCGCCTACCAACTCAAAATCGCTCCCGGTTTTGCTGGGAGTGTGGTAGCGCTAATCAATAAAAAAACGGGTACAAA
>JBHLQC010000182.1:0-3171 GCA_048885185.1 Candidatus Odinarchaeota archaeon
AGGGAGTTACTCATGGATCGTCCCTTAATCAATTATATCGGCGTCGACGACTAGAATTAGGATATGTATATGACCATCCAGGAGCACATCCGAGTGAAATCATTGAATCACTCCGAGCCGAAGGCGCAACTATTGAAACCCATCAATTTAGCACCTCAGTTGATGTCCCAGTCCTTCAAACCCTAACGTTTCTTGACCAGCGTGTCTTTTCATCCATGTGGTTAAACCTCCCTGATGTAGTTCATCGACAAATTATGCAAGAAGTCCGTACTAGTGCCACCAGTCAATTCAAAAATCTAGAAGATACAGAGCATGTGCGAATTCAAGCTGATTTGCTATTTGTGTCGTTTTGATGAAAAAGTGAAATAGTTACCAGTTGGGCGTTAGTCCAACTTTTGCAGCCTGTTTAGATATTATCAAGTCAAAGCCTTTCTCAAGGTCTTGCATGGGGAGGCGGTGTGTTACGACCTTGCTGACTTTTTCTCGAAGTTGAGGTCGTCGAAGTAATCCTCGCAACTGGAACCAGGTTCGAAACATTAGTCGACCACTAATGCCATAGACAGTAGCAGCCTTGAAGATCATGAGACGATTCAAATCAACTTCGAATGGCCTGGGAAACAGCCCCAAAAGGCTCACGCGCCCACCAACCGTTAGTACTTCGAAGGCGGTTACAAGCCCATCAGGGTGGCCACTCATTTCCACGGCAACATCAACACCGTTGCCATCAGTAGCGTCATGAATGTGTTTCACAATGGCGTCTCGTCCCATTTCTCGGGCACTGAACACCTCATCGGCACCCATGGCTTTTGCTAGTTCCATTCGAGTCTTATTTCGACCACCCGCTGTGGCAAAGACTTTGTCAGCACCCAATTCCTTTGCTACAGCTACTGCCATTAATCCAATGGGACCCATTCCAATAACAGCAACATTTCGCCCAGCAATATCTTCAACATGGTTGATAGGTAGAAGCGTTTGAACGGCGTTACCTAAAGGTTCTTGAATTGCCCCAATGATGGGATCAAGAGAAGCATCATTTTTCCAGGCATTATGAGCGGGGACGGATACATACTCTGCGAAGACACCATCACGGTCTACACCAAGAATAGTCATGTTTCGGCAAACATGTTCCCGTCCAGTTAGGCATTGCAGACAAGTATGGTCAACGATGTGGGTTTCTGCCGAAACCATATCACCCACAGCAATATGATCGACATCTTTTCCAATTTCAATGACCTTACCAGACATCTCGTGACCGACGATTAAAGGGGGTTTGATTCGATTCGCTGCCCAGTCGTCCCATTCATAGATGTGGACATCGGTTCCGCAGATGGCGGCGCCTTTTACTTCAACCAGTACATCAGTCTCTCCGATTGTTGGTGTGTCTACAGAGCCTCGTTCTACGCCTGGTCCTGGTTTTTTCTTCAAGAATGCTTCCATCGTCACCAGCTTCTCTGTCTGTTAAATCAGGATTTTCGTTTAATCTGGAGTGCTATTTGTTTCTTTGCATTGATTCAAAACGGAATCAACAATTAAAAAAGAAGAGTCTAGCGCCTGATGCTCAATTCCACACCATCGTCGCCAACAAGAATGAATCGACTTGTATACAACCCGGATTCACGAACATGTTTGAGGTAATCTTTTACAAAGTCTTCTCGTCGTCCTACATTATCCGCAACAATCATGCTACCTCGGAAAAGATTCGGTTCGAGTGCTTTCAAATAGTCATAGTATTGGGTTTTAGTAGCATCAATGAACACAAAGTCGTATTCGTCTTTCAAAGTAGGAATAATTTCCAGCGCGTCTCCCACCAAGACCTCAATTGTGGGTTCAAGATTTGCGCGTTTAATGTTTTCTTTCGCTTGTTCTGCATATTCAGGGTTGATTTCAATTGTCGTAATCCGGGCTCGTGGGGGGAGTTCTTTGCCTATTAGGATCGTGGAATAGCCGACATTGGTGCCAATTTCAAGAATTCGTTGCGGATGGAATTCACTGGCAATTCTTACGAGAATATGTCCTCGTTTAGGTCCGATGATATAGTGGTTATTCGAGGCTTCGATTTCTCGAAGAACCAGTTCAGCTTCAGCGGTACCCACGACTCAAACCCCAGTTATTCTAGAACTCGCCTTTCTTAAAATGGGCTTTAATCTTTCCGTGATTCAATCTCTTACCGTTTGACCATTGAGATTGCTTCAACCGGACAGGTACTTACGCATACACCACATCCAAAGCACTTTGAAGGCTCATACTTGAGGGTTCCATTTTCCATGTTGCGAGCGCTAAAGTGACACCGATCGACACAAACTCCACAATGAACACAATCATCTTCATTTTGGAGAGCAATATGGTCAGATTCAACCACTAATTCTGGAAAATCAAATCGTATTAGGCCCGCCAGAGAATGACAACAGCAGGTGCAGCAGCTGCAAATGATGAATGGCTCAGCTTCCCCTTTATCAGTATAGGACATGTGAACGAGTCCGGCATCGTGCGATTGTTTTAGAGCAGATAAAGCCTCATCTAGGGTAACTTTCCGCCCCTTCCCTTCTGAAATCATGATTTCAGCCTCTTTGTCAATACTGAGACACACATCCATCGGTCCATCACACGCCTGCACCTTGTTTCGACAATAACAATCACCTAAGGAGATGAGATTTGCCTTCTTGAGAATGGCTTCTGCCTGATTGAAATTAAAAATACGGTTGGTTCCCTCCATCTTAACCTCAACGGGAAGAGTTACAGCGGTCATTTGACCAACGTAATCACGTTGCAGTTCTTCGCGTGTCCAATCTCTTTTCTCGGGCATAATTTAATTTCACCCGTGGAGAATCACCAAGCGTATGACTTATTAATTCAACGCCGTCACCTGATGAAAAGAGTCTTAGTGATTTTATTTTTCAATCTGTAACTTAGAGAATGTGAGAACAGTGAATGTATTTCAGATTTTGGCAATTTGTGGAATGCTTAGTCCAATCCTGTATACTGCAATGTGGATTCTTGGTGGTGTGCTACGACCTGAGTACAGTCATATTCGAGATGACGTAAGTTCACTACTTGCAGTTGGAGCCCCGAAAAAACGAACATTTGATGTATTTCTCATTTCATCCAGTGTCTTATTGTTTGTGTTTTATCTTGGATTACCATGGGGAATAAACAATGGACAAATTCCAATTG
>JBHLQC010000183.1:0-3079 GCA_048885185.1 Candidatus Odinarchaeota archaeon
TCCCCTTTTGCAGAGGTGTAATGGAATCGACAGGACTAATGGGTACAGTCATACCCTTGGGAACACCGTCAATATTTACGGTTAATAATTCTACAAAATGTAGTTTCCCGCGACCTTCGCTTGAAGTTTGTTTAGCAGGCATCGGAATCAATCCCAACAAAGGCTAGGAAAGAAACCAACAGGGTCAAGAGCTTTTAAAGATTAACAAAGCCAATTTTGGAAGCACAGGAAGGGTGGATTTGGATAAATTTATTGGGGGAAACCGCTCTTGAGGGCATAAGAGGGTAATTGCATGAAAGGGGCACGAACGATTCTCCTGGCTTTGCTTATCCTGATGCCCATTATTTCACCAATCTCATTACTTGGGACCCGTTTTAGTACACTTCATAATCATGAACCCCTCCTTAGTTCCAAACCTCACGAATCATCAAGAATTACCGGGATTTCATCGACCGTTGCCCCAAGTTCAGAAGACACAACCCAAAATACTGACTCCAGAATTCCAGCGACTAATGGGAATTCTCCGAGAAACTGGACCATCCTGATGTATATGTGCGCTGATAACGACTTAGATTTAACAGCAATAAATCAGATAATCGAATTAGAAACAGAAGGATCCACCCAACAGGTCAATGTTCTTGTTTACGTCGATTTTACCTCAACTACTGCAACTCCGGGTTCAGGAGCGTTTACATACAACATCACACAAGCACCTCTTGGAACTTCAATTCGGTCTGAACCCCTGAACACCACTCTCCCAGAAGAGCCGAACATGGGTGACCCCTCCACTCTTGTAGAATTTATCAGGTTTGGTCAAAATTACTCGGAAGCAGAAAATTATCTCCTTGTCCTTTGGGATCATGGTTCAGGTTACTTAGGCGTCTGTAATGATGAGACCAGTGGAAATGATCGACTCCTTCCACACGAAATTGCAATTGTACTGGAAAATGAGACCATTGATCCGATTGATGTTGTAGCCTTTGATGCAAGTTTTATGGGACAGCTGGAACTAGCTTATGAAATTCAAAATGGAACAGATTGGATTGTTTTCTCTGAAAACTACATACCCCGACGAGGGTTTCCATACAGCACAATTCTTCATAGCCTCAAGCTCATCCCAAATAGTAGCCCTCTAGCATTATGCAAAGAAATCGTTGACCGATACATCATCGCTTACTCACAAGGAGGAGAATATGCCACATACTATCCAAGTGGAATTTCTGATCTCTGTCTTTCTGTTATCAACACAACTAACATCAACAACCTTGTCTACTGGTTCAACGAAACAGTCGAATGGCTACTCAACCCTGGTGTGCTTACGACGAATTACTCAATCATAAGTGGAGCACGAGGCTCCAGCCAACAATTTGCCATCCCTCACTTCATTGACTTATGGGACTTTTCAAACCAACTTGCTGCCCAATCGATAAATCCCGTAATCTATAGCCTTGCAACCAATTTGTCGCAATCAGTTCATGCAGCAATTACTCATGAACAAAGTATGCAAGGCATTCCTGGCGCAGTTGGTCTAGCAATGAATTTTGCAGAATACGAGACTGTTCCGTTGTCGTTACTTAATGTTACTCGCTATTCTGAATTCATTAATGAATTTCATGGAATCGGAGAAACCATCATTAATTCGGTTATGCAGTTTGAGTTCGTTCCATTGAACGGGTATCTTGAAGGAAAGAATGATTCGGTGTATTTCCGAATCACAGTACCGATTCCTGCTGAATACACTATAGTACTAAGACCGTTTGAAAATTATGATGCAGATTTCGACCTCTACCTCTATGACATCAATCAAAATCTCTTAGCCCAATCAATTTCACTTAACTCATCTGAAGCAGTTCAATATTCCTTGCTTCCGGATCAAATCTATTATATCAGAGTCATATCCTATCCCAGGAGCGACATCACCTACGGACTAGGTTCAGTGCACATCAACATTGTCCCAGGTTCACCGATTAATCCGATTATCTTCGTCATAATTGGGTGTCTCATTGTCGTTGTCCTCTGTCTCATCATTCTCTGTTCCATTTTCCTGTTCCGTTATTGGAAACGACGGAGCATTCAACGGCAAATCGAACAAACACAGGAACCTACCGAGTCAGATACTGACGATTCAGCTGTTGTAGCAACTCAAACTGCATTCTGTTCAGAATGTGGTGAAATATTTCCTGATAAAGCGAAATACTGTCCAAGATGCGGGAAAACCTTTGAAAGCACTGAAACTAGTGAATCGACAAAAAGCTAGGATTTCTTATTTGGTCAGTGATTCTAGTTCGTTGATGAACTCTTCGGCTTGTTTCATTCCTAAAGCCCAGAATTTAGTCGTGGCGATATCGAAGCCGAGTTCGGCGGCTAGTTCCCGTGGTGAGTGTGTAGAACCTGCTGCGAGTATGCGTTTTAGCTTTGGTACGAAATCTTTTCCTTGCTCCTTGTAGAGCCGGTATAAAGCAAAGACGAAGAGGTTTGCGAAAACATAGGGGTAGTTATAGAATCGAAATCGTGGTAGATAGTAATGTACTTTGAATGTCCACTCCCACTTGCTATTTGGTAGCCACTCAACGGCATCTCCATACATCATGTCACGTCCTTTTACCCAGTATTTGGAAATGGTCTCCCCATCCTGATATTCCCCTCGTTCAATGGCGTCATACAGATCCATTTCGAAGAAGTACCGGGCGGAAACTTGGAAAACGGACATGCCAAACTCGTCGAGGACCTTTGCTAGGACTTCAAGTTTCTCTTCTTTGGTTTTGGCCTCAGCGATTAATTTGTCTGCGAGAAGGAGTTCTCCGAAGATACTTCCAACTTCTGCTATGCACATTCCGATTTCTGTATTGAGGGGTTGTTGAGTCGTGGACATGAGAACACTGTGGACCGCATGACCATTTTCATGAACTAGTGTGAACACTTCGCCCAATCGTCCATTGTAACTCAGGAAAATAAACCCAGATTTGTCACTTACCCAATCGGAGAACCACGCCCCGGACCCTTTTCCTTTCCGAACTACACCATCAATCCGTTTCTTATCAAACATGTTTGCCACGATTTGAGCGAGTTCTGGATCAAA
>JBHLQC010000184.1:0-3068 GCA_048885185.1 Candidatus Odinarchaeota archaeon
TTTCTTGCTTCGTTACCAAGCATTTTGATCAGTTTATCGATTTTATCACAGGAATAATCGGCGCAATGGGCGCAAGTTTCGGTTTCATGTTCAATGGCACAACTTCGGACTTCACATCTTGAACACCAATTGAAGATAGGAGGTTTCGTTGATTTGCATCCAGTGCAATCTATGTCTTCAACAGAAACAGGGTGATCAGGTGTTGACCATTTTTTCGCCGTTTTTTTCCGTAATGCTTCATCATCAGTCTGATAAGCAATATAGGCAGGGCATTCAATGCAGTTAAGACCACAATAAGCGATCATTGAATCAGTCATAGCGTTGCCTTTCAAGTTATACCTTATAACTTATCGCAGGGTGCAACAGAAAATGTCGGAAGCCTTGCCTTTCATAATCAACACCGTTCACCAATCCGTTTTATCATAATTTTTTCATGCTTATCGAAAATTTGAGTATCAAGTAGAAACTTCAAATAAGAGAATCAGGTATTAACCCACTTACTTTGGTGGTTAAGATGGCTAAACCTGAATACAAAGAAATTCTCTATGAGAAGAAAGACTGGGTTGCTACCATCACAATCAACCGTGCAGACAAATACAATGCATATACCCTTCTGACACTTAACGAAATGTCAGATGCCCTTCATACAGCCTCATGGGATGATGAAGTTGGAGTCATCGTTGTTACTGGTGCAGGCAAGAAAGCTTTCTGCACTGGAGGCGACGTTAAAGAATATGCAACTAAATACACCAAAAAACCTCGAGACTTTTGGAAATGGTGTGAAATTTTTGAACGTGCCTTACATTTGCTACGACATTGTGGAAAACCGGTGATAGCCCGATTAAATGGTATCGTTGCTGGTGGTGGAAATGAAGTCCAAATGGCATGCGACCTAGCAATCGCTGCAGACCACGTTGAAATATTACAGGTCGGAACACGTGTCGGGAGTGTCGCGTCGGGAGGTGCTACCCAATGGCTACCAATCATTATCGGTGACCGACGAGCCCGGGAAATGCTTTTCACATGCGATCGAATCAGCGCTGAAAAAGCTAAGGATTGGGGTCTCGTCAACGAAGTTGTTCCCTACGATAAACTTGATGACACCATCGCAGAATGGTCAAAGAAAATCCTTGAAAAATTCCCCGAATGTCTACGCTTTACCAAAGCCCAAGTGAACTTCTGGAAAGACTACGTCTGGTCGCTAACCTGGCCTAGCGTACGAGACTGGCTCAGTGTACACTTCAGTTCTCAAGAACCCCATGAAGGAATGTGGGCATTCGTCGAGAAACGACCTCCAGCATACATGAAACTACGACAAGAAGCCGCGGATGGAAAATCACCTGAATTCAAATGGGGACCCTGGGAAAAAACCTGTCCCAGCTGCAAAACAACATACCTACCAAGCGAGTTTACTCACTGCGGAAAATGTGGCGCAAAACTCGACAAGTAAATCCAGATCCACTTCTCAAATAACCCTCAATTCCACCTCACTGCGAGGTTTTGAACCAATGAGGGGTTCAAGATATGGTTAGGGTCTATTTGTTCCAATTGTAGAATCCTTGCTTTGTCTTTCTCCCCAACTTGCCTTCTTTAACCATCTTTCCAAGTAGTGGCGCTGCAGCGTATTTCTGTTCATCCATCTCTTTTTGGAACACCTTAGTTATGGAAAGGGTGGTGTCTAGGCCTACATAATCCAAGAGTGTGATCGGTCCCATTGGCCAATTCAGTCCTAACTTAATGGCCTTATCAATATCTTCGGGCTCCGCAACATCCTCTTGGAGTAACCAGATGGCTTCGTTGAGCGCAGGAACCAGTATCCGGTTGACAATAAATCCTGGTGAATCCTTTTTACAAAGCACGGTTTCTTTACCCATTTTCTGTGATACTTGTTCAACCACTGAAACTGTATTATCTGACGTCTTATCTCCTCGGATAATTTCGACCAATTTCATTATTTGGACGGGGTTGAAGAAGTGCATACCCACAACCTTATCGGGACGTTTTGTTGCTGTGGCTATACGGCTAATACTGATTGAGGAAGTGTTCGATGAGAGTATTGCGTGTGGTGGTGCAAGTTCATCCATCTCAGCAAAGATCTTCTTTTTGAGCTCTAGATTTTCGGGAACTGCCTCGATGACAAAATCGGTATCACTCATCGCTTCTTTCATATCAAGAGTAGGATGAATTCGTTTGAGTGTTGCATCGGCATCGGATTGAGCGAGTTTCTCTTTTTCAACAAGTTTACCAAGGCTCCATTGAATTCGACCCATACCCGTGTCGATGAATTCTTGTTTGATATCCTTCAAGTACACCTCATAACCAGCGATCTGGGCTAAAACCTGTGTCACACCGTGACCCATGAGTCCAGCACCAATGACTGCGACCTTTTTGATTTCCAAAAGCGTCACCTCGCAGAGGCTATGCAAGATGTTATTAAAAAATCTGCTATTCGCCAAAAAAGAGAGCTGCTACCAAGCGTATTTTTATGCGAAATAGGCTATCTGTGGGGATTGAGCGGATTCATATGCGCCTTGTGATTATCGGAAGCGGAGCTGCTGGACTGAGTGCAGTGCAAACTCTGATTGAACACCAAAATGCCTTTGACGTCGTGTTAATCACAAAGGATACACGATTCTACGCGTTGTTCTCTCTTCCCTCTTTTGTCGCAGGAGAAATTGATGAAAAATACCTTGATCGGTTTGACCTCAAGTATTTTGAAGACGCTGGAATCACGATGAAACTGGACACAATGGTCACAGCGGTGAATACCCAAGCTAACTCAGTTCTTCTCGAAACCGGGGAAGAACTTCCTTATGATCGGCTCCTTATTGCTACTGGTGCATCTGCAATCAAACCTCCAATAGACGGGCTTGACAAAGGTGGTGTCGTAACTCTAGTAAATTTACGCGATAGCAAAGACATCCTAGCGAGAGCGAAACGCAAGATAAAACATGTGGTTGTTATTGGCGGAGGGTTTGTTGGTATCGAAAGTGCCACTGCGCTCCATCGCCTTGGTGTCCAAGTGACAATCATAGAAAGAGAAAGTCATCTTCTCCCTCGAATGCTAG
>JBHLQC010000185.1:0-3041 GCA_048885185.1 Candidatus Odinarchaeota archaeon
CCGTCACCAAAATCATTTGCCATATCATCGGGGACGCGGAGAACATGTCCACGTTGGATATGGTATTTTTGAAAATCTGTCACGTTTCATTCCACCATGAACTGTGATAGAAGGCTGTTGAAAGCTTTCTATCCTAGTCTTGATGTGAACTTCCGCTTTTAATCTTCTTGAGAATTATCAATTAGATGATGTTGAGTTCTTTCCCTACTTTATCAAAAGCTGTAATAGCTCCGTTCAAATCATCTTTTGTGAGTGCGGCATTCATCATTACTCGAATTCGAGCTGTACCACGGGCAACCATGGGAAATACAATGGGTAATGCAAATACACCTTCTTCGAAGAGACGGACGCTAAACTTCTGAGCGGCGTCACTTTCTCCAATCATTACAGGAATAATTGGTGTTTCACTCATCCCCGTGTTAAAGCCCAAGTCACTCATAGCGCCAATGAAATAGGCACGGTTCTTCCAGAGAGTTTCTACATGTTTGGGTTCATTCTCAAGAATATCAATGGCCGCAATACAGGCCGCTGCAACGGGTGGAGGATGGGACCCACTTAGGAGCCAGGTTCGGGATTTGTTATAGGCAAATTTTCGGAGGTATTCACTTCCAGAAACGTGACCTCCGACCACACCAAATGCTTTGGAGAATGTGCCCATTTCGACGTGTACATCCTTATGGGTGAGATTGAAGTGAGAGACAATTCCGCGACCACCTTTTCCGAGAACAGCTTCGCCGTGGGCATCATCAACATAGATCATTGCGCCGTGAGGTTTGCTAATTTTAACGATTTGGTCAAGGGGGGCAATGTCCCCGTCCATGCTGAACACGCCGTCTGTGATGACGAGGATGCGGCGGTATTTCTTTTTCTTCGCCTCATTAAGAACCCGTCCGAGGTCCGGTGTGTCAGCGTGTCTGAAGATGGCACGTTCGGCGCGGGTTAAGCGAACGCCATCGATGATGGAGCCGTGATTGAGTTCATCACTAATGATGAGATCTCCTTTTCCGACTAGTTGGGGGATTAGACCAGCGTTTGCGGCAAACCCGGTTTGATAGACCAGGCTGGCTTCCGCTCCTTTGAATTGTGCGAGCCGTCGTTCGAGTTCTTCATGGAGATCCATGTTGCCGGCGATGGGGCGGACGCTTCCACTGCCGACGCCGTGGGTTTTGATGGCGTCGATTGCGGCTTGTTTGAGTTTGGGGTGGTTGCTTAATCCGAGGTAGTTGTTACTGCAGAGCATGATGACTTCCTTGTTGTCAACCATAGCTCTGGGAGAGCTGGGGCCTTGGAGTTCGCGGAGCCGCCAGTCGAGGGCTTGTTTGACCAGCTCTTCGTATTCGTCTTTGAGGAAAGCCGTTGGGTCACGTGTTTGAGACATAAGGGACTCACCTTTGCCAGCATTCTGACGTTAGAGCTTTTAAATGGTTTCCGAATTCGAAGAACCGGAGGTGTTCAGGAGTAAACCCTGTATCGCAAAAAGACATCAGAAAGTCCTAGTAAAGCGCAGAAAATCGAACCATTCAGTTGCCATGTATTAATATTCGCGATTATGGGTAATTTGATGCGCGGTGGTGGTTTCATTTGCCGACAGACCGGATTAGTATTGTGTTATACATCCGATCCTTTTCAACCTCTATGGGAACGATGACTGAAAGAGGTGCTGGGTCATTTTCCTGTGTTTCGGAATCTTCTCATGGTGCTCGTTCTCAGTGGGATTCCAGTAAAAGTGATATTGCAGGGTCAGCCGGGAAGTTTCTCTCTGAGGCTGATAGGAATGCTATGAGCATTGCCACCAGAGTTGTTGAACATGCAGAGATCGATATGAAAGTCATTGATGTGGGTAGAAGTTTCTGGACTCGAATGAAATACCTATTCAAGGGTATCTTTCGAACGCCACGATTTTATGTTGGTGGCAAAGCGGTCCCAACAGTCAGCAGTGCAGATAATCTCCTAGCACATATTCAATAGTGGAGGTGTCTTTTCTGACGAATCGAATTAGTATCGTGTTGTATGTGCGATCCTTCAGGGCGTCGATGGGGACGATGATTGACAGAGAAACAGCTCATTTTTCCTGTCATTGTGTCCGCTCTCATTGGGAAGCCCTCAAAAACGAAGCAGCAGGTTCTGCAGGCAAATTCCATTCGGAAGCAGACAGGAAGGCTTTGCACATTGTAGACCGTGTTTCAGCGCAGGCAGAATGTGATATTGAAATCATTGATGTAGGCAGAAGTTTTTGGACCCGAATGAAATACATATTCAAGGGCATACTACGAACCCCCCGATTCTTCATTTCGGGAAAACCAATTTCATCAGTTAGCAGTGCTGATCAATTACTTGCTCAAATCCAATAAACCCACATTAACTATTGTTCTTCTGCCAGAGACATTTTGCCATATTGGCATTCTCCTTGGTAGTTAGAAAAAAAGAGGATTCACTACAACGCACGCTTTTAAACACAAGGCTTTAGACAATAAAAGCAACTTCATTCTAGGACGAGTATGAGCGACCCAGTGGGGCAACGACCTGAGCGTATTGACTTCGGTCGGGTTGCCGAAGACTACGAAACCACCCGAGGAATACCAGACCATTTTATGGAAGAATTAATCGAAGACATCATCTCGACTTGTAAATTGACATCTAACACTCTTGTGCTAGATTTGGGATGCGGAGCAGGACGATTTTTACGCGAGCTCACACGTCGAAAAATCCCATCAGTAGGGATTGATATTTCAAAGGGAATGCTAGAGAAGGCTTGTCTCAACCAACAATCACCAAAATTTCTTCGCTCAAACCTTGTCTCAGGCGATACTGTGACTTTACCTTTTCAGCAGGGTATGTTCACAGGAATTCTTGCTATTCATTTGTTCCACCTTTTAGCTGATTGGCAGGAAGCGCTCTCTGAAACGTTACGTGTGCTCAAACCCGGTGGTACACTCCTTACAGGCTATGTTGAGGGAGTTACTCATGGATCGTCCCTTAATCAATTATATCGGCGTCGACGACTAGAATTAGGATATGTATATGACCACCCAGGAGCCCAT
>JBHLQC010000186.1:0-3023 GCA_048885185.1 Candidatus Odinarchaeota archaeon
GCTCCTATGGCTAATCGCCCAGTGCCGCAACCCAAATCCACCACAGTTTTGTCGATAATGTCATTGTAAACGTATGCTGCAAGGTAGAGTGTTTCAGAGGCTACTTCTGAGGGCGTGATGTATTGCTCCAAATAAGCTTTGGGCATAGGATGTGATTCAATCTCTGAGAGCGCTATCTCTAGGTCGAGCTTCCGAACCAACCTCTTCTGAGCAGTTCTTCCCATTTTAATTCCCCCAGCAAAACAAGTGCTTCGTTAAATGACAGAAGGGGCTTACGAAAAATTGAGGCGTCGTCAAGAGAAAGGCGTGGACAAGCCGTATTTATGAACGCATCTAACGCGGGAAATTGATTCAGTGCATCGGGTGTAATCTCTCGTGAAGCAAGCAAAGTAGCCGTTAGTCCCTTCTGCTCAAGTCTTTCTTTGATTTTTATCGCGTTACCAAGTTTCATTTGTCCACTTTTCAGGTTTATCAAGACGCCGAAACTTTCTGCTTCACCTGCTTCAGATATGCTTGCCCACCGCTGTTTGATGATTTTGTTGACTTCATTGTGGATGGGATATGCTCGGTTTTCGTATGGATCAGCAACTATCGTCGGCTTTCCCGTAGCTAGAGCCACACCTAAGGCGTGAAATCTTCCACCGCCGATAAAAAGGTAAGCATCAACCTCTTCCGAAACAACTCTGGCATTACTGAAATCACATCCAATAATCTGCCCGGGATATTCGACTTGCTCAGCATCTCCAATAAAAACTGTTTTTCCGGCTTTCGTAAGTATATTGTTTGCATCTTTCAGTTGGTGGATGTGCTGAACTGTTGTGACTAATCCGATTTTGTTATATGCCTTAAGGAGAGGTAGGACTTTCTTCACGGTTTCTTTGATGTTGATTTTCGCTTTTGCTTCCACGTAAATTGTTCTCACATCAGGCTGTTTAGTGATGGGAGCGTGTCCGTAATGCACTATGAGGTCTGCACCCAGAATTTTTGCTTCGGAAATTGCTAGGTCGCAGGCTCCATAGCATGGGTCTGTTGATACGATTGGTAGAGCTCCGGTTTCTTCGATTATGGAGGCTAGGTGCGGAGCCTCAGCTTTTAATCCTTCTGGAAGCTGTAGCAATACAATTTTTGGGTTTAGTTCCTTTATTTCTCTCAATAGTCTCTTCTCTTCAAGATCGAGGGACATTGTTTTCATCTACATTTTACTAAAGCACAATGAATGGCGTAACTGGAACAAGTTAAAGTATTCTATTTTAATAGGTGTATCAGAAAGGCGGGTGCTTGTTTCAAGCCGCATACGCAAATTTCTTAATCAAATACTTGGAATTACCTTCAGTTATTCCTAATTCTCCAGCTAGTTTGACGGGGTTTTTGTTGTTTCTCTTAATAATCTCAATTAGTTCGTTCTCTATCTCTTTTACAGAGAGCAAAGTTTCCACAACTTTGTCGGGATTAACGCCAATCGAATCAAGATGAATAGTTAAGAACTTCAAGAAATCTCGTCCCAAATCACTTGGTGCCTGACCACATATTCCCACAGGTCTTGCTGGATTCATAGAGTGCGCGCCTTCGCACAGCATCTCGATGGCTTTTGTAACCGCACGATTAGATTCGTCGAACTCCCAGGCGATTTTTTCGCTGTCACGATCTATTCCAAGGGTTAGCTGAGTGAGGTCGTTACTGCCGATGCTGAAACCATCGCAGTATCTAGAAAATTCTTTTGGAATGATGCAGATGCTGGGAACCTCAGCCATGAAAATGATGTCAGGTACCTTCAATCTCGCTTTTTGGAAGGTATTTTTGATTTGTTCAGTTACTTTTTCTGCTTCAATAGTTGTTCTGATGAAGGGAACCATTGGAATCGCATTTGTCAAACCTAGCTTGTGCACTTCTTTGAAAGCTTCAAGTTCCAGATTATAGGCTTCACGGAAAAAGGGGTCAATATATCTTGAAGCCCCCCTGAAACCAAGCATCGGATTACTTTCTTCGAATTCTAGCTCGACTCTATTAACCTCTATGTTCTGTGAATTACAGATAGGACATTTTTTCTGTGACTTTAGAGATATGCTTCTGCCACATTTGCAATTGATGTCATAATAAACTGCTCCTGGAAGAGAGGCATACTCGTTTGTTTTGAAATCGGAGAATCGGACAATAATTTTGCGTGGTTTGAACGCGCCAGCTATTATCGCTATACCAGTCTTCAACCTTTTGACATACTCATTGACTAGAGAGGTAATGAACGGATATTTTTTCTTAACATCATCTGCCCATCTTTCAGGACCAAGCTGGTCAGCCCTCAAAGCAAAAACAGGATGTAATTCTGCGCTTGAAACGACAAATTCGATTCGAACAAGAGAACTACCCTGAGAAGGCAGTTGACTAATATGCAGAGCCTCGTCTGGACTACCGATGTTTACCATGACCTTCGTGACTGTTTCTGGAATTTTCTCCAACTCGATCTCTTGCACTTCAAATGGTATCTCACCTTTGAATATCCTCGCTTCACCAGCTGAACAGTCAAGGGTGATTTTATCGCCATCTTCTAAACCAAGAACGCCAACGACACCAACAGCACAAGGTATTCCCCTTTCTCTAGAAACTATGGCAGCATGTGAAGTCCGGCTACCTCTTTCACAAATTATTGCAGAAACTTTGTCGAGGCTCATAACAATTTCCCAATCGGGTGTTGTCATGGAAGTAACAAGCATCGGTCTTACACCCCTCTCATTATAGTCTGTCACCTCTCTCCTAGCTTCTTCAGGATCCATTGCTTTAACGACAGACCCGGATGCAATTTTTGTTCCAACAGGTATACCAACGTAAATTGGATCGGCTTTTGGTTTCTTTTTAAGCTTGAAAAGACTTAGTACTGTTCTGGTTGAATGAACAGTCTCTGGTCTCGCTTGCGTTATGAAGACTTTTCCATTTTCAACCGCATATTCTATATCCATGGGTTTTTTGTAACTCTTCTCGATAGCTGTAACGTGATTAGCAACCTGATTTGCTTCATCAAAGGTGAGAAC
>JBHLQC010000187.1:0-2986 GCA_048885185.1 Candidatus Odinarchaeota archaeon
TTATAGAGCACTTGGAATTTTGAACAAGTATAAGTAGTGAAGAAATTTAGTCCTTCATCTTTAAGCAAGGCAATGATTTCATCTGAGATTGTCAAAGTAGCCACCAGATTTTCACACCGGATCATTAACCCTTACGAGTTATTCATTATAAAGGTACAATCGGTCTAGCCAGTGAACCTTCGGGTGGGATTAGGTAGCAGCCAAAATCTTCTTGGATTCGCTTTACTCCACCCCCAGTTACATTAAGAAGGATGTGGTCGTCAGCTTTAACATGCCCTTGCTCGACCGCTTGAAAGAGAGACGCAATGGCGACTTCTGCTGCTGGAAGTATATCAATTCCCTCTAGCGCTTCAAATTGCCTTCCAGCGCGTTGCGCGTCCGCATTAGTGACAGCATACATCCTTCCATCAGTGTCTGACAAAGCGTCATACACACCACCAATCTCAGAATACGGCGGATGGCGATTGGATAATACTACAGCATACAACTCCTCAATGCTTTTCTCCGCATTTTGCATATCTTCAGGTAGAATTTTTCGACGTCCTGCTTCCCACGCATGATAAACTGGAACAAAAGGATAATTTTGCGAAAGATGAAGAACAGGGTTACCTTGCCAGTTATGCTGTTTTAATCGCTGCACCATTTCCCAACAGGCAATCGCTCCGGTTCCAGAGCCGATGGCTTGGAAATAATGGTCTGGTAAACGTTTCATAAAGTGAGCGCTTTGGAGCATCACTGTTCCCATGCCATCACGACGCGCAACATTTTTTGCACCACCCTCAGGAGTCAATCCGTTTGTTTGGCAAAACTCTCTAGCTAATTCAATGGTCTCCCAATAATCACCATCCACCGTCAACAAATGAATACTCTCAGTGGGTGGCTCTGGAGTCCAAAGCATTTGTAAATAGGATTTGGGGACGATAAGATAAACTTCAAACCCTGTAATATTCGCTATATGTGCAAAGGCACGGGCTGTATTCCCCGCAGATGCAATTGTGAGCGCCGTGATCCCAGCCTCTTGTGCACGAACAACAGTAGGACACGCCTCAAGATCTTTGAAAGAACCCGTTAAGTTGTATGCACCTTTTTCAGGCCAATAACCGGAAAAAGAGATAAAGAGATTAGAAAGGCCAAGTTCTTTTCCCAAGCCCTTACTCGGAAATGTCACTGACCCAGCACGTGTGTCTAAAGGTTTGTGGCAAGGCAACCAATCAATGTATTGCCATAAGCCCGGTAAGGATTGGATTTTAAATGAATTGGCATACTCTGTTCGAAGAAGGGAAGGACATTCACAGGAAAGAGCATACCCTGAAAATTCCTTCTGGCAGTTAGGACAGATTATCCTGTAATAACCCATTGTTCACTCCTGGGTGTTATCTTCCCACCATTTCCTTTCTTGTGCATGGTGTGAATGCCACACTCACCGCCACACTTACTAGTCCCAAGCCATCGTCCAGCTCTTTCTGTTTCATCATCATTAACGAGCATTGTACAAGGAGCGCAACCCAGGCTTCGATAACCCTTTTCATAGGCAGGATTTACTGGAACTCCAAAAATCGCGATGTATCGCCAAATATCCACCTCAGTCCAATCGAGAATGGGATTGACTTTCATGGTTCCATTACAGGGTTCAAAGGGCTCATAGTCAGTCCGTGTCCTCCCCTCTGTTCTGCGTAGCCCAGTAATCCAAGCATCCAGCCCTTCAAGAGCGCGAAGAGTTGGTTGAATCTTAAAAATATCACAACATCGATCAGGATCTGTTTTCCAAAGCCCCTCTATTGGTGCCTCATCTGACATATAGACGTCAATGTTAATATTCCATTCTCTTTCAAGGCGTTCTTTGAATTCAAAGGTTTCAGGAGGTTTCATGGGAGTCATCACTGAAAAAACTGGAATATCCGGTTTCACCTCTCGAGCTAACGCAAGCACAACCATGCTGTCTTTACCAAAGCTGCAGGCCACAGCAATGTTAGGATAGTTCTCGAGTGCTTCAGCGATTATTCGTTTACTGTGTTCAATTTTCTCAATCAAGTTCGATGGCGTTCCTGTCATGATGAATCACCGTTAAAGGCACGAGTTCCTTCGTGATTAACTTAAAAAGATTACTGATTAATTCGTCATGGATTTTAACGTAATTCTGAAGATTAAGTGCGCATTTTTGTCCCAATAAACAGATTTTTATTACGAAATACAATACAAAAAAGTAGATTTTTATCGCAAATTGATGTTGTGATTAAATGAAGAGCCGAACCACTTTATCAGATATCGAATTGAAACTTCTTAAACTCCTCTCTCAAAATGCTCGAGCCCCAACTCGAAGCATCGCCAACTTGATGAGCGTCAGCGAAGCAACAGTGCGATACCACATAAAAAAATTGGAAGAGAAAGGCATTATCAAAGGGTATTCTGTAATCATCGACCCGGCAAGTATTCAACTCCCCATTTTCGTCACAATGGGCGTTGAATGTGAACCAGCATTAACCAAAAAAGTTGCCACGGCCATCGCTAAATCACCCAATTTCTTCCTAGTATGGGTTGTAACGGGAGCCCATAATATCCATGCCAAAGGTGCATTTCCTTCGGCAGAAGAGATGCAACAAGCAGTCAGTGAAATAATGACCGAAATAGAAGGGATTCAAGGATATCATCTATCCCTAATGTTTGAAGCAATAAAAGATCCGTATCTTTTACCACCCGATCTTTTAGTTGCAATTACTCAAAAATAAAAAAGCAAATGTTGTTGCAGGTAATTATCCTGATTTCAAGAAGTTGCTAGAGTTCAACCAAGACACTATTTCTTCTCCAGATGCTAACCATGCATTTTTCTCAGAGCAGTAATTTAGAATTTTTTCGTATAATTTTAGCATTTCACCAAACAGTCTTGAATTATGCCAAAGAATCGAAATGATTCCTTTTCGCGTTTCTATCACATCAATAATTTGGTGAATCAAATCCCAAGCGTCAGCCATATTAAGCGATAAATATT
>JBHLQC010000188.1:0-2981 GCA_048885185.1 Candidatus Odinarchaeota archaeon
AATCGATGTTTAGCACAAATTGCACATCGTATTCATGATGAACTAGGAGAAGAAGTTCCATGGCATGTGAGCGCGTTCTATCCTGCTTACAAAGCCCGAGAACATGGACTGAATACCTCCACCCCAACGTCAACCCTTGAACGTGCCTATTCCCTGGGAAAAAAGGCGAAACTCTTCCATGTCTATTTAGGAAATGTGCCAGGTCACCAATCAGAAAACAGCTACTGCCAACAATGTAGTGCCTTACTCATCAAACGGCGAACTTACGATATCACTTTTGTTAATCTTGATAAACAGGGCGCGTGTAAAAAATGTGGATCGTCTAATCATTTTATTTTCTCTTAGGGGCTTTAGATGAATCAACAGAATAGAGGAAACAGTTAAGGGCATTCTTTGTAATGTTGGAGTTAAGGAGGAAGCAGTGTGGAAGCTGTACAGCCAAAAGAAACCATGACAGCATTGAAGTGCCAATCCTGCAATGCTCCTCTTACCGTCTCACCAGATGACGTGGTTATTGTTTGTGGATACTGTGGAAACACAACCACAATTGAAGGAGACAAAATTGAGAATCACTTCGTGTTGGAGCCCACCGTTGACGCTTCAGATGTTCGAGAGAAAGTCACCGATTGGGTAGGACGAGGTGGTAAAGCTCAAGTGACCGAAGCAATTCTTCGATTCGTACCATTTTGGGTCGAAGAAATGCACGCACACTCGACATATCAAGGATATAAAAAACATCAAGAAACCGAATACTATACAGATTCACAGGGAAAACGACGTTCACGAACCAAAATCGAATACGAACCGATTCAAGGAACTTTTGATGAGAATCGCTCCATCAACGTTCTATGCCGACGTGGCGCCACATTCTATAGCCAAGGCGAGCTGGATAAGGCACTTCAAGTAACGAAGAGGGAGGTTAAACCTTTCAATTATAATTCGATCACTGCAGTTGAAAAAAACCCCCTCTTTTTGAATAGCGAATTAACCGACGCCGATGCGTATGAAATTGCTGAAACATATGTTGAGGATGACCATCGAAGCCGGGCTGATTCGAGGGCAACGGAGATTTGGGATTGTCATACGAGAATCCAAAAAACTGGTTCCTACCTTCTTCACGTCCCTCATTGGCTTGTTCGATACCGATTTGGTACAGAAACCTATCGAATTGGAATTGATGGTTACACAAAGAAGGTGCTGAAAGGTGAAGTTCCTGTTACCACCGCCTTTCGCGCAGCAATGTATTTTGTCAGTATCCTCTTTCTGTTCATCGGCACGGTGGGAACCTACTTCGTAGCTGAATTTCTTAGACCGGATGGGCTTGAAATGCTATCCTTTGCCGTGGTTATCCTAAGTCTTATCATAGCAGCCTATGCAATTAGGCAAACGTTCAAGATAAGCTCAGAGAAGCGTGAATAAATCCAAAATGGAGAAAAGAAAATTAGGTGATTAGAAAAATGGCAAAGAAACATTGTCCAAATTGCGGCGGATCACTGGATATACATCCAACTGATGCAATCATTACCTGTTCATATTGCGGGACATCCTTCACACCTGATGGCACAAAAATGAAGGAACATTTTGCCCTCCAAGTCAATTACTCAGAAAGCGATGCACTGGACACACTCAAAGCATACCTTGTCAAAGTGCCTGGCGTAGCTAATGACCTTGCACAACAGATATCCTTGAAAGAGATCGCCATGACTTACTATCCATATTGGGTCTATACCGTGCAAGGTGACGTTTCCTATCGGGGCATCGATAAGAAGGCAAGTTTCCGTGGCCAGTCAGGAGGACGATATTCAAGCATTCACTGGGAGTGGGTTGCAGAATCGGGTCATCAAGAACAAACCCGACAAATTCGTCTCTACGCTGGCCACAAGGTTCGAGGCGAAATTGTGAACTATCCTATTGCAACCCGATCTCGTCGTTACTTCAATTTTGAAGAAGCCAAACAACATACCGCTAACGTGCTATTTTCAAAAGTATCAGAGGAAGAAGCGAAACAACAAGCAATAGGAACTACAAAGAATATCATCTATTCACGAATTAAACGGGAAACGGAACGAGTTGAAGAAGCCAAGGAGAACTTCGTTGTTACAGATCACGCCTACATACATGTGCCTATCTACCACATTCAATTTACTGTGGGTGGAGGTAAAAAGTACGAGGCAGCACTCGATGCTTCGAATGGCCGAGTAATCTACACAGAGATACCTCGGACTACAGGGTTCAAAGTGAAGACTCTAGGCTCTGCAGCCTTTTGGTTTATACTCACAATAATTGGCGCAGCTCTTGCGTACTTATCATACCAAGGGATTTATCTTATATCAGGATTGGATCTCTTTTATCCAGCCATTGGTTTAGCGACAATTTCAGGAATCCTTGGAATACTCACGCTCTACTATGTTACCCGAGGAGTAACCGCAGAAAGGGCACGCTAGACACTGGCTTTCCAAACCATTGCAAATTCGATTCGCTACTCATTTGGAGAGGATACTATCAGTAAATTGGTCCACACCGAGTCATTGTAAGCGTTTTCAGTGAGACTAACAAGATTTTATAAGCCTTTAACCCAATGCCTAGATATTGATTGTCGAGGTGACTCCCGTTGGGAGATGATGATAAACCCTCTATTATGGAAAAAGTCGATGACGAACGCACCCTTACACAAAAAATTATGAAATTGATCCCGGGATGGCGGGGATACCGGATAAAGGAAGAACGCCGCAACGCTGATCGAATCCTTCGTGACCAGATAGTTAATCGTCTGCGTAGCTGTATCGATACTATTCAAGACATCCGAGTAGCTGTCGTTGATGCAGAAATTGAATATGCCTATCGTACTGTTGATTCTCTAATGAGTCGGACTGAAAAAATCGTCAGTCAAATCGAACACGCAGATTATGGATACAGACCATTTTTCGATGCCATCAAAATCAAAGAAGATGATCTGATGAATATGCTCAGATTTGACACTT
>JBHLQC010000189.1:0-2975 GCA_048885185.1 Candidatus Odinarchaeota archaeon
CATAACGAATAAATCAAATAATCTGTACATAAAATAATTTTGCAGTGAATGATATTTTCACGTAAAACGACTGAACGCTTGCTTAGGAAGCTAAATTCTCTGGAATGCGGTTACAGAAAGTAGGGGAGAGCTAGGATCGAAACCCTAGCTCTCCGTGCAAGGAATTGGGGTTAATAGGCTCCCTCGGGTTCGGATTCGGCGAGTGGGTGAGTTCGTTGAAAGACGGCTCGTTCGTGGGCCAACGAGACGTGCGTATAGATCTGTGTGGTAGCTAGATTCGAATGACCCAGGAGTTCCTGTAACACCCGGACATCAGCTCCTCGTTCCAGCATGTGTGTGGCAAATGAGTGGCGTATTACATGTGGGGTAACTTTTGAGGTGATTCCTGCCCGTTTCCCAATGTCTCGGACGGTTCGTTGGACGGTAAGAGGGGAAAGGCGTCGGTTACGACGACTTAGGAAAAGGGGTCCTTCCGCGGGTCTGTATTTGACATATTCCATAATCGCGTTCATTGCCGGGACGGTCAGCAACACAAGGCGTTCCTTATTTCCTTTTCCGCAAACTCGGATTGTACTTTCACCAAAGTCAACATCTTCGATATTCATGCCACATAACTCTGATACGCGCACACCAGTGCTATACAAGACTTGGAGAATCGTGTAGCTGCGGATGGCATTCTTCTCCGAGTTCTGAGCTGCCCATAGGAGACGTTTTACGTCATCTGGTGAGATGGCTCGTGGGAGGCTTTGACCGAGTTTTGGAGTCGAAAGACCAAGGGTGGGGTCTTCGGGTATCAATTTCTCTTGATAGAGAAATCGAAAGAAGGATCGCAAGCAAGCGAGTTTGCGACGGATGGACGCATTGGCATACCCCTTGTTAGTCTTCAGGTGGGTCATAAACATTCGAACATGATGAGATCGAACATGTGCTGGAATTGTCCCAATATAATTGAAAAACATCTCCAGGTCGTAACGATACACCCGAGACGTTTCTAAGCTACCTCCCCGCTCAATAGCCACATACTCAGCGAAGCGATCAATCGCCTCCGTAACAGATAAGGTATCTGACTCGGGGAAATTCACGGAAAAACCTTCAGTACTCATAGAAAGTGTCACCTACAGAACAAGAAACAAACTTTGATTTGTTCTCAGAAATTTAATCGTGGGTATTACCTGCAGCTACTTATCTCTCTGGAATTCTCCGAGATTTTCTCACCATTTTGAGCCCTTAGAAGCGCGTTTACTAGCCAATGACGTAAAAACATGGTTCAAACCAAAAAATCAGGGCTACAAGGAAAATACAGCTCTTCTGGTGAAGCAGTAGTAAATGAAAAGGATTTCTCAAAGAATTCAGGCTTAAATACAAGGTATTACCAGCTTTCTTAGGGAGAATTTCTCCAACCATTAGATACTCAAAACGTCTCCAGCGGGGTGATGCGATGAGCTCAGAAGCGGACGACAACATGCTCCTTGATGGTATAGCCGAGTTAATGCTCCTACCCATCCAAACCGGACAGGCAAAAAAAGTTGAAGCCCAAATCACACTTGAACTCGATGAAAAGGATGGCAAAATGAAACTCAGCGCCATGATCAATAGTGCAAAAGAAGAGAAGTAAAACTGACCTAGAGCACAGTCTAACGGTTCTAAGAAGCGCTAGGTCTTCTTAATACCCTTTGGACAAGCACGCACACAAACACCACAGACATGTGCACCATACTTCTCATTATTTTTCCGAGTAAACGCTGCACAACGATCGACATCTAACAACATTGATCGATTAACATGAATTGACCAATTAACGCCCTTAATTGCTCCCACTGGACAAGCCTTCACACACTCCTGACAATTTTCACACTGACTTTCTTCAATCGGCTGACCTACTGGAAGGGGGGCATCTGTAAGAATCGATACAAACCGAATACGTGGCCCTGCCTCAGGAGTCACTAATAAGGCACTTTTGCCAATCCAGCCTAAACCCGCTCGGGTGGCCAGCATCTTATGTGAAAGATGTCCAGCGTGACGTTTCCTATCAATTACCTGTGATGAAGGAATTAGTAAAAATCGATAGCCCGAAGGACGCAGTAAGTGCATCACTTCGATCGCCAAATGATCGAGATAACGATTCATCGCATGATAATGATATGCATATATTTTCGTTGGACCCGTGATGAGTTCGTCGATTATCGGATCTGATAACCGAACGGCTATGGTAATTCCCCGGGGTAGCCCTACAAACCGTTCAGACAGTAAAGATTCGAGATCTGCATAGCCTACAAAGGCAACACGGTGTTCCAGATATTGCTCCAGTTTTAATGCCCACTCACGAAAAGCCATCATCCATCATCTGTTTAGTTATTTCTGCACTTCAAATGCGAATCTCTTCACCAACTCTGAGCTCCTTGTAAGCCTTTGGGAAGGCTTCACGAAATGCCTTCAAACTTAGAGGTGAACTATCATGAGGAGATAACGATACAACCTTAGGATTGCGCTGTTTTAAAAGGTCAATATTTGCAGCTAATTCTTCCTTCGTTATCTGCTCCCACGGCACTTTTCCTGTACCTAAATACTTGTATGGGCTCATTCCAACAATATCAATGGGTCCCCCTTCCACCGGATAATGCAGCCCACCAATAATCCCATAAATCAACTCGTCAAACAACGCTTCCGTACGTTCCAAGATCTTAGGCAAGGTCTGATGTCCACACCCCACAATCAACACAATCCCCTTGTCTGCGACATTCACAGCCAATGCCTGCTCATATTCAATTCCATTCGAAACTAAGAACATAGCATTTGAAATAGTGCCAATTGTCGCCACTCCTTTACCTACTACAGTGGGATCCTTGGTATGCATGGGGGTTATTCCAGGGTACTTCAACGGCACAGGTGTGAACACACGCTTCCCCGATAAATCTCCTTGCGAACCACTGAGCGAAAATGTCTTTTTATTAAGCCATTTCCCACCACCGCAGTGA
>JBHLQC010000190.1:0-2934 GCA_048885185.1 Candidatus Odinarchaeota archaeon
TTTTGCTATCTATTACATATTCTCGATTCTTTTCCCTGGTCCCTAACGCGATGTAAAATGGATTACTCCGACTCAAAGCCTAACTTATTAACTATCATAACCGGAGAATTTATAGTTAAAAGGTATGACCGCAATTAGAAGAAGAGCTGTACCGGATTCTCCACAGAATAAAGAAGTGTTAAGAAAATGACAAAACAATTAACGATGCCTGTTTACAAGCCTTGGTTTAAAGGCCCCGTTACATATACAGATTCAGAAATGGTTCAGGTAATCTTCACACCTACTGCTGAAAGCTATAAACGCATTCTTCCCAGACCTCTAGCCCCTGGGCTATTGGGGGGTGCCTATATCGCTAATTTCAGAAATTCTGAATTTGGGGATTTGTGGGAAGCTGGAATCGTAGTCCAGTGCACATACAAAGAACATTTCGGAGTCTATTCAGTTATTCAATTTTCTGACAATGAAACCTCCTCGATTGCACACCGTGAACTCTGGGGATTTCCTTCGAAACTTGCGAAAATAAAATGTTCCCGAAAAGATGATCGAATCAAAGCTTCCGTTAAACGAGGGAAAGACACTCTAATGAAGCTTGATATCAAGCTGGAAGGTCCTGGAGAATGGATTGAAACTGGCTCAACAATTAATCTCAAACTCATACCGAGTGTCGATGGGGAAGGGTATGATGTTAATCAACTCATAGCAGCAGATTTACAAACCACTGTTCATGAGGGCCTCGCTGGTGACGGAAAACTAATACTTGGCAACACTGAACAAGACCCATTGGCTGATCTTCTCCAACTTGAAAATGTAGTTGCAGGAACCTGGTTTAAGATTGATATGTATTTACCTTTTGGACAAGTGATTGGGGAAGCGGAACTCTAATTACAGCTTCTTCAACTTCAACAATGAATGTTTTCTGGTAATTCCTGACATGTGAAAGAACGAAGAGAAGTCTTAGGATACTTTCCTTAACAACCTAATCCGCTGTAGCTTTACCTTCTAGTAGTTCCTTAATCCGTGGGGCAAAGGGATCGCCTTCAGCTTTGATGATAATAGCATCTTTGTGGCATACGTGTAGGTCCCGTTTGTCTCCGATTTTAATAGGCGCATCTGGATCAAGTTCAGCGTTCACTGATTGGGTTCCGCCAACATTCGCGTATACATGATAATAGCGTCCCGTGAAAACAACACTTTCAATCGTGCTTGGTACTGTGTTATGGGGTTCAGTTGGTGTCCGAACTTTGAAGTCTTCAGGACGAATTGCAATATAGACCTCGTCACCTTTCTTCAGAGAGACACCTTCTTGAGTTGACCGTCCATTTAGTTTCAAACCCCAGGGCGTTTCTACTACAAGCTTGCCACCATTTGCCTGAGTAACTGTTCCAGGGATAAACGTGCTGGATCCGATGAAGTCAGCGACAAAGAGATTGTCCGGTTCTTCGTAGATGTCAACAGGTGAATCTACTTGTCTTATGTGACCAAGTTCGATGACTGCAATCCGGTCTGAGATACTCAATGCTTCTTCCTGGTCATGGGTTACGTATACTGTGGTAATCCCGAATTCCTTCTGAATTCGTTTAATTTCATGACGCATTTCCACACGGAGTTTTGCATCTAAGTTGCTAAGCGGTTCATCCAAGAGAAGAACAGTGGGCTCAATCACCAATGCTCGGGCGAGTGCGACACGTTGTTGTTGGCCACCACTTAACTGAAATGGTGTTCGACCGGCTAAACCACCAAGACGGACTAATTCAAGGATATCCTCGACTTTTTTCCGTATCGTTTCTTTGGGAACTTTACGGATTTTCAATCCAAATGCTACATTATCGAACACCTTCATGTGGGGCCAAATCGCATAATTTTGGAAAACCATACCCGTATTTCGGCGATTTGGTGGTACACGGGTCATGTTTGTTTCATCAAAATAGATCTGTCCTTGTTCGGGAGTATAGAAACCTGCGATGCATCGCAGGATGGTTGTTTTTCCACAACCCGACGGTCCCAATAAGGTAAACAGTTCGCCATCTTCAACATGAAGGTCAATATTGTCACAGGCAACGACTTCGCCAAACCGCTTGGTTAATTCCTTTAAATCGATTGATACCATTTGTTGTTCACCTTCCTTTACAATCCCACCATTGATTCTGTACGACTCTTCAATACTACATTGACAATGGTAATGATGATGATTTGGATTATCATTAATAGGAGCCCTAGCACAGCAGCATGATGTGATCCTGCGGCGACTTGGTACAATATGTCGGCCATCTTCCATGTCAGCGGTGCTTCTGCTGGTTGGACTCCGCCTAATATTAGGCTAACGCTGACCTCTGACATACAGTAGACAAAGGACATCATTGCACCGGAAAGCACGGAGACCGCAACTAGAGGAATTACAATTCCTGCGAATACTCGGGCGCGACTAGCTCCAAGGTTTTCTGCGGCTTCTTCATATTCAACATTCGTTTGTTGGAGGCCTGCGAAGGTAGATCGTACGGTGAATGGGAATTTCCTGACGGCAAACGCCATTATTAGGAGTGGAACAGCGGTTACTAGTGGGTTGAGAATTGTAGTGGTGAATAATGGAATTCGCACAAAGAAGAGGAAATAGCCCATGGCAATAACAATGCCCGGTAATGCGATAGGAATTGTAACGAGGAGATCTAGAGTTCCAATTCCTGGAAGTTTCTTTCTTGCCACGATATAAGCCGCCCCGGTGGCTAGAATCACAATGAAGAGAACAGCTACACCACTATAGAAGAGGCTATTAAAGATAGATTGGAGGACGAGGGGATCAGAAAAAACTTGAAAGAAGTTGGCGACACTAGGGAAGTTTAATGGTATAACTGTGGTTCCCCATTCTGTGGAAAAGGCTAGGAATATGATGCCTAATGGGGTGAGTAGTGCCAAAAAGAGAACCACGCCGATAAACCC
>JBHLQC010000191.1:0-2916 GCA_048885185.1 Candidatus Odinarchaeota archaeon
ATGGGACATCAGATCCTCCACCATTACCCTTCTTGTGCCTTCTCTCCCGACAACTCCTCCTCCATGTAACCGAAGATGACATTCCAATCCCCCAGGAATTCATTATCAATGCGAACCCTGAAGGATTCCTCGACCGGGTTGAAGCCACCCTTAGAATCGCCCAAACCTACCAGATTGAACGCCCTAGCGAGGATTACAATTTCACGGAAAGAAAATTGGATCCTATTCCAAACACTTCACCACCTCTTGACACAACAACTCACCATGATATTCCTCTCAAACATGCTTCAAGCAGGTCGTCTCTCATTGCCGAAACTGATGATGTAATTGAAGAAGTAGCGAGTGTCCCGAGAAATACAGCAATTCAGCAAGTAACAAAAGTTGATCTTGTTGCTGCCCAAGAACGTCGTGAACTCGCCTCACTTGTCCCCATTGCCTTGGCTGTTGTGGAGCTACCTGAACATCAAGCTTTGATTGATGCCCTCGAAGCTGCTGTAATTGAAGAACCAAATTTAATCGCTCAATTTGTCGATGGCACAGCTCATCCAGACGCGAGTGAAATCCTCAACCTTCCAGGTGGATCAGTTCGACTTCGATTTAATGGATCAGAACGGATCCTATCAAATCCGAAGGCTGCCCACCTCATTGCTAACATTCGACAGCTCAGAGCCGTGCAAACCATCTCTCAAACTCAAAATCAGGTGTAAAATGATGCTCAAAGATGTAAAAGGTCTCGGCCCCAAAAGCCTGCAGAAATTGCAGGAAGCTGGAATTCTCACTTTGGAAGCGCTTGCAATTCAAGATCCCAAAGTCATGGCTGAACGATCAGGGCTTCCTGAGAGTACAGGTAATCGCTTTATCACGGAAGCCCGTCTCATGCTCAAAGAGAAGATGGCACTCGACTTCATACCAGGTAGCATTGCTGCTAAAGTTCTTGATGTTCCCACCTTCTCAACCGGGATTGCTTCCCTAGACAAAATTCTCGGTGGAGGTCTTCGCTCTGGCGCGATATACGAGTTCGTGGGGCCCGCCCGATCTGGAAAAACCTCCTTATGCAGTCAATGTTGTGTCACCGTCCAATTACCACCAGACGGGCGTACAATCCAAATCGACAAAGACGAAGAATACACTGTTCGGGGACGGGGCGGTCCGGCTATTTGGCTTGATACAGAAAAGACTTTCCGGCCTGACCGTGTTGCACGAATTGCTGAGCGGTTTGGTTTAGATCCCAAAATTGCAGTCGAAAGCGTTAGTTATGTAAAAGTTGTGAATGCCCACCACTTACGGTGGCTCATCGAAGAGCGTCTACCCTTTGTCTTGGATGCGACGAACGCTAAACTCATCGTTGTAGACAGCTTGATTCGACATTTTGGCGCTGAATTCATTGGGCGTGAGACTCTGGCTCGACGACAACAGATTATCAGTCGATTATTACAACTCCTCATTGAATACGCTGACGCCTATGGAGCCTGTGTCATTTACACGAATCAGGTTCGAGCCAACCCTTCACCCTATGGCAGTCCAACCAAAGAAGCTGGAGGGAACATTCTCGCCTATGGCTCTACCTATCGGATACGCTTACGTCCAATCAAAGGAGAAGAACGCCGTGCAACCATTCGGGATGCTCCTGATCTACCTGAAGAAGAGGCGACCTATTATCTAACAGATATTGGCCTCATTGACAAGAATGGCCTTGGCACTCTAGCGAGCAAAAACACTACAGATAATGGGGATACCGAATGAAACAGAAATATGCGTTGCAGTGCACTCGGGAATTTATCAAGGCAGTGTTAGCCCTCGTTTTCTTTTTTTGTCTCATCAGCATGATTTCAAGATCGCCATCATCGGCTCTGACTCTCTATAACCAACCTCTCAATAATCAAACCTTGACGTATCAATTGGAGGCTCACACGTCTTATGATAATGTCAATCGATCCTTTTATGGAACACAACAACTCACCTTGAACACCATAGACAATTATTCAATTCTGGGTCAGCTATCCTGGAATCTCACATGGGATAACGGCATTACTTGGAATTTTGAAAACACCACCTATATCTATTCCATGAATCGAACCTACCAATATGCCGGACTCACCTGCTACACTGCATGGTGGATTCACCCCACCATACAGATTGGGGACAAAATTCCCATTGACGGCGATGTTCCTGCAACCAATAATTTTCTCCGTCTCACACCCTTCACCGTAACCGACCTCCTTTCCCACAAGGTTAACCACCAATACTTCTTATGCTGGCAGCTTTCTTACGATTCTCCAAATAACCAACACGAAACATACTACTACGAATACCAAACTGGTATTCTCCTCAGTGCAACATCGGTCCGCTTCGAAGCAAATCAACCCGTCCATGAAATATGGCTTGAACTCCAAACTGCCGAACAACCCCCTCCTCCAATACCTCCCACGCTCCATTTCTGGACAAATTACAATACAACACTAATTGCCTTTCTAGGAGCAACCGTAGTATCCTTTTTCGTTTATTACCTTCTCCAACGAATCCGCCCCCAACCAACCTCCTCTCCTTATCCCTCCGGTTCGTGAACACAAGGCTTAAAAATAAACTAAAATCCCCCGCCAAGCGTCCATCCATGGAGGATTACATTTCGTGCAATTACAAAGGAAAACACGCCACCAACTCACGACGTTAGGGCTCTTCATCCTTATTACACTCAGCTTGCTGTTCCTAGTCCCGATACCAAACTTCGCTCATCACCCGTCATCAATTTCACCAGAAAAATTAGGGCTAGAAACACCACCAAATAGCCCTCCATCTCGGGTTCCTGATCCTGTTCTCCAACCCGATGCGAGTTCACTCCCATTTTCAATGGGTAATTTGCTAGTCGTGTATGGGAATTATGTGAATGAATCCAGTCAAGAGCCCGTTGAAGTTTGG
>JBHLQC010000192.1:0-2910 GCA_048885185.1 Candidatus Odinarchaeota archaeon
CAGAATTAGATGTCATTTCTGGAGTGAAATTCGGGGGTCCTCTAATTCAGAAACTTCATGAACACTGGATTGAAGGTGTCCTAGTCACTTTTTTCTTTTTACTGGGCTTTGGCTTTTACTTGTGGTTCTATTTTCGATTTCAGCTAATGCCAATGATTGATGGCCCCTATTATCTAATACAAGTTCAATCTTTGGTGGAGACTGGAACGCTAGTATACGGTGATCCCCCACTAACATTCTACCTTCTAACGGTTACGACATTAATTTGTGGAGATATCATGGTGGGTGTAAAAGTGGGTGTTGCCTTTTTCTGTGCCCTTGCGGTGATTCCTGCTTATTTCTTAATGAAGCGAGTGGGGAAGAGTATGCTTGCGGGTTACCTTGCTATGCTTTTCATCATCTTTTCGCCACTGTATTTGCGTATGGTCAGTGATTTTATCAAAAACGCCATTGGGATTGCTTGGTTGTTGGCGTTCATCTATTTCCTACATGACCTAACATATTCTGGTCTTAGTAAACGCAGTTTGGGATTTGCTATCGTGTTCCTATTACTTTCGGGGTTAACACATATCCTCGTATTTGGGGTTGCCTTATTGTTTCTCCTGCTTTATACGGTGCTTGGTATTCTCAGGAGCCAGAATCGTAAAGCTGTGATAAAGAGTGCAAGTGTCTTGGGAGTTGTGACCCTTGTGTTCGTTCTGGTTGCTGCCACGTTTTTCGGCTGGTTCTTCACCGATTTTACCAAGCTCCTCTCATTTCTGAACACTTTCACAGAAGCTCAAAGCAGTAGTGTTTCCCAACCTCCCATCACAGGACCAGGTGGACCTGGGATTAACAACTTCTTTGCCCTCACACTTGTGGGGGGCTGGGGAGTCGTTGTGATGCTTCTGTCAATCGGAACCATTCTTTCACTTTATGTCTGGAAACAACGGGAAAAAGAAGCCTTGCTACTCTTGGTGGCAGTGACCGTTATCGGTGCCATCCTCAGCTTTCCTCTCATCTCCACCGAATACCTGACGCGGTTCATGTTGATGCTGGTGATTCCTGCAGCAGTGATCTTGAGCTATGGGTTAACTCTTCTATGGAGGCAAGACCTCCTCATACCGAAAGTGCTGGCCATCATACTCATCGTCCTATGTATAGGCGTCTTCGTTGTCTATAGTTTTCAAACAGTGATGACACTCCAGCCAACCATTAGCTACGTGGCATATCAAGACCTTGTAAACATGCAGGAGTTCATTACTCCAGATTCTGTCATAGTAATTTCCAACCAGCAAGGAATTGGATACTGGATCCAGTATGTTGAAAAAACCGATATCATCGGTATGGGACAGCAGCTTTCCTCGGATCTTTGGCAAACTTACTCCCAGGTCTTTGGCATCTTCACTAAGGGTCAAATTCCTTCAGGTAATTTCAGCATAATCTTTGAAGGAAACGTGTTTGTGCTAGTCGAATTCCAGCCACCGTCAAGCACCATGGAATGGGCTTTGACACTCTTCAGCTAATAGAATAAATGGAGGTGCTATCGAAGGCGGTTAACACGTTGTAAGGCGAACAGATTTATTGCAAATACGCCTGATGCCATGATAGGTCTATTCTGCGGAGCGGAAAGAATGGTTGCGCATGTCCGCCCCTTGAGGCATCTCATCGGATGGCTAATCGCCGGCACCCGTGGGGGCATCACCCGTGGACTCATTATCCTAGAATTGAAGGAGATGCCACTAAATGCAAATCAGCTTGCAACTAGCCTCGAATTGGATTATCACACCATCCGCCACCACCTCAAACTCCTCAATGAAAATGGCATGATTGTCTCCATCGGCGAATCATATGGTGTTACCTATATGCTGTCGCCACACTTGGAAGCCAATTACGAGATCTTTGAAGAGATTTGGGAAAAAACCAGAAAACGAGACAAGAAGGAGAAATCTAAATGAAAGACATCACACAGAAATATTTGAAACCCTGGCTTATCGTAGTAGTCATCCTCATTATGACAGTCCTAGCCTTATTATGGGCGATTCTGAATATGCCTCCTCCACCCCCTGTTTCTCCACCTGATTTTCTATTCTTTTTTACATTGAAGACCGTTCTCACGTCAGTTAATTCTGCTCTCCTTGTCATACTCCTTCTTATCTATGTGGATATGTATCGGGTTACGCGATCAAAATTTACTTTTGGACTTGTCATCTTCTCATTGGCGCTGCTACTCCAAGTCCTCTCCTCGCACCCACTCATACACCAAATTTTTGGTTTCCGAGGTGCAGGTCTGGGACCCTTCTTCATGCTTCCCGACTTCTTCACACTTATTGCTGCAGTGATGTTGCTTAATATCACCTATAAGTAGCGTGACGTAAACTTTGTATAGCTGAAGGTGAACAGGGTTGTGGAACGGATTGCTGTGCCACGAACGTATAAGATTCAAGTATTGGCTGGCGATGGAATTGGACCCGAAGTTATAGAGGAAGCTGTGAAAGTATTAGAAACTGTGTCAGCTGGTAGTCCGGGGTTGAATTTCTCTTTTCATGAATTTCCCTGTGGTGGTAAGTATTTTCTTGAAACCGGTGTTGAATGGCCGGGAGAAGCAGAAGTCTTTGCCCGACAGGAAGCGGATGCGATTTTGTTAGGGGCTGTGGGTTGGGAAATAGCTCCGGGGCAACCGGTGCGCCGTAAGGATGGGCAACTCGCGGGGGTTGAAGTCGTTCTTGGACAACGTCGGGATCTGGAATTGTATGCAAATGTTAGGCCAGTAAAACTTTACCCGGGGGTTCCAACTCCGTTGGCGGATAAACAACCGGCTGATATTGATTTTGTAATTATACGTGAAAATACTGAAGGGCTCTATTCAGGAATTGGGAAACGCTATGGTGAAAACGAACCTGGAGAATTAGCGATTGACGTTCGCCCGAT
>JBHLQC010000193.1:0-2826 GCA_048885185.1 Candidatus Odinarchaeota archaeon
GGCAATACAGTGTTCAGAGTGATGGATGGGACAACACCAGTTGCAGGAGCAACAGTGTGCCTATGGGATACTGATGGGTCCTACTACGAAGTTCAATCAACAAATAGTACAGGTTACGCAATTCTCCATGTGACCGCACCAGTACCCAATACAGTTGATGTCACAGTGACAGCTCACAATTACATTCCTTATGAAAGTACTATTGGTGTCGAGCATTGGATTGATGTTTCTCAATCTACAGTATCGTTCACGGCGGCAACAGCTTCACTCGATATTACTGGGGTGACTGCTACTTGTAGTAACCCTGCTCATGGTACACTGGATGACATCGAAGCCACTACTCACACCTATGCGATCTACGATAACTCAACAGATTCTGTAACAGGGCTCACTGGAGATTTAACCTGGACGGGCAGCGAATGGCAAATAACGGGTCTTAACGTTTCAGTGCTCTCCATCGGTTCCTACTATGTGCGATGCACATTCGCTGATGCTGATGTAACCGACACTCTTGGCCCGCCATCAGCTGTTTTCACAATTAGTCCACTGACAACACCCACACCCCCGCCATTCGATATTATCCAATGGTTAATGCAAAACTGGGTCTACATTGCTATGGTGCTAGTCATTATCATTTTGATAGGCGTCGTCATTGTAATGATTCGACCCAAGAAGCCCAAATCCGAACCAGTCACGTCATGAATACTCAAATCCTCCTCCGACAAGACAACCCTTGTTGGAGGATTCTCCCTCTTTTTATTCCCGTAATCCGACATCTTGTCGATACGCTCTATATTCGCGGATGCTTTTCAAAGAAATTCGGCTCAGAACTACTGCTGCAGTATTTGTGGGTGCAATCTTTAGCGCCTGAGAGGATGGTCCTTCGTTATTTTGAAATCGATATGATGGATCTGCAATGCAGGATCCGCCGCAAGTAAATACGCCGGGAGCGTACTCGCGTGAAGCTTGGTCCGCGCTTACAATGGGTATTGTGTATTCTTTTGCTCGCACTGCGATAAGGGACTGCCACGCCCATTGTCCGTATTGGATCTGTTCTGAATCAAGAACTGTCGTCATGGTGGGGACTGCCAATAAATCGACTTTGGATGCAATTTGGGACACTAGGTCATGAAACCAGAGATCAGAGCAAATTAAAATCGCTACACGAAAATTCCGGATTTTGAAGGTAGGTGTTTGAGTTCCTGTTTCTAATCCTAGGCGTTTTTCTGCACGAAAAGGGTGCTGTTTATCATAACTTCCTAGTATTTCTCCATTAGACGAGAACAGGTAGGATCGATTTCGCCATTTGTGCTTTTCCGTTTGATATGGCATCGTTCCTGCCACAATTGGAATTTTGTACTCTTGGGCTAGGTGGCCGATGGAATCCTGAATTCTTTTCGTAAGTTGATCACTTTCCTGCTTTGTCGCAGCCCATTCGCGAAAAGTTCCGAATGCATATTCTGGTAGAACAACGCAATCGGGAGTTTCGTTTTGTGATTGAATTTGATTAAGGCTCTCCTTAATTTGTAGAAATGTGTCAGTAGGATTGGGTGCAGGTTCAATCTGCAGTGCCGCTAATGTCAAGGAATTCTTTTTGCTCACGCTTTTTACCTCTATTCCTGGTAAACTACGCTTCTAAGGATTCCAGGTGCTCTCCGGGTTTTGGAATCATATTCCCAGGGTTCAATATCCATTCAGGGTCAAGAACTTGTTTCACCGCAGCCATTTCCTGCAAACCAGTTTCTCCGTACATGACTTTAAGGAAGGGTCGTTTTAGTTTTCCAATCCCATGTTCAGCGCTCACAGTTCCTCCCAATTCCACGGCTTTTTGAGCAAATCGTTGGTAAATCCGCATCCCTTCATCGACTTCTTCATTGGTTCGTGGAAGAATGTTGACATGAAGATGATTATCGCCGATATGTCCGAATATGATGTATTCCATTTTTGCATCTTCTAAGAGCTGTTTATAGAAGGCAAGTATGGTCTCTAGGTGTTCGTCTGGAACGGCCATGTCGGTGCCAAGTTTGTGAACTCGTGAATGTTTTTGTTTTCGTTGGGCGATTAATGTGTTCACGGTTTCAGGGATGAGGTGACGGACAGCTTTCATCTTTTCTAAGTCCCCGGGATCAATTCCTGCCCAGGTATCATCCATTCCAATGCCATGGTGACTGAGTAATTCCTGAGCTGCCATGAAAGCGGATTCCATTTCTTCTTCTGTGAAGGGTATCTCGAAGAAGATAATGGCTTGGCATTGTTCTACTTGGGCTGGAACCGTAACGCCCGCACTTCCCTTGGCTCTAGCGTCACGGAGCATTTGTACTGCATGAGAATCAAAATATTCAATGAGTGTAGGTTGGACTGGGCTAGCTTCGCTTCGCACTTCTTTCACAAAGTTAATGGCAGCTTCTTCAGATGGGAAGAATGCAAAGATGGTGAGGGTTTGTTCGGGGTATTTTTCAAGCCAGATTTCAGTTTCCGTCACAACTCCTAGGATGCCTTCACACCCTATGAAGAGATCGATTAAATCCATCTTGGGATGCGCAAAAAGACCTGCCGCATTCTTTGTTGAAGGCATTGTATAATCGGGGATTTCTACATCGAGTGTCGACCCATCTGAAAGAATGATTTGGAAAAGACCATTCTTAGCGAAATACTCTCCTCGAGGAATTGTAAGGGCATCACCATTGGCGAGCACTACACGAATTTTGCGAATCCATTGACGGATCGCCTTGTACCGAAACGATCGAGCGCCCGACGCATTCGCTGCAACAGAACCACCGAGATGAGCAGTCATTTCCGTGGGATCTGGTGGAAAGAAATACGTTT
>JBHLQC010000194.1:0-2816 GCA_048885185.1 Candidatus Odinarchaeota archaeon
GGCAAGTGAAAGAGAACACCTCTATTCGCATCGAAGAAGGGTACGTCAAAGAATATAGAGATGAACTCCAGCTAAGTGTCGGTCAATGGGGCATGATAATCACATTACTATAAACCAATTTTTGCTTGAAACTTAAATTCAGAGAAAGCAATTTTCAGTGATTTTCAGAGTTTATTCGATTGATTAGTTTCGACAGCCGAACCTATAGACTTCTGGGGAAGCGTTTCTTGATTTATGGCTGAGACTAAAGAATAGTGCCAGGAGGAATATTGTGATGAGGTTGAGGAAATAGGACGTATCAAGAAGTACATACGGTCCTAGGTTCCAACATAGGTGTGGCCTTGTAAGAAGCCATAACTCCCACCGGATTGGGAAAGAGCGGAGAAACGCACCGATCCCGCCTCCGATTAGCATTCCGAGAAGGAGCCACCGGAGTTGAAGATGTTGCGGACGTTCCGGTAAGCGTGTTATAAGAACTGTGAATGGGATACTCAGAAGTGCGCCTCGAAGCGCTCCGGATAATGTAGGAACAAATAATTGACTATGGAGTGTTTGGTGAACCATTGCGATTTGTCTCGTTTCAGGACAGGGATCGTAAAAACTGCAAGTCACAAAGAGTGGAACAGGAAGGAGGGCAGTAAGTAACTGGTACATAAGGGAGAGAGATAGGAATGTTGTAAGGCTTTTCACGATAAAAAGGAGGAAACCACTCGGATATGACCTCATAGCGTCTAGTACTGTCTGAGGGCGAATAAATCTACATTTTTGAACAGTGCACTGATTCAATGGCGACCGAGACTCCAAGTACACATCGCCAGAAGATGTTTCCAAGCGATCCGAAACCGGAATGGACCCGTCGATTAGTGTTGCCTGTTGTGGATGGCGCATCACCCACAATCCATCAACATCGAGAAGCCCGGCTCCCCATTCAAACTCAAATCAAGGGACTTTACTTGGCTGGTGACGCTCATAATGCTCCCGGCGCGGGGGGTGACATCGCCTTCAATGCTGCACTAGCGTGTACCAACAAAATAACTGAATTGAACAATAAACGTCAATGAGAGCAGAAAGTTTTCAATAGTGGGAATCAATTGGAGTCTTTATTCTTCACATATTTCGGTAGGATCGAGAGCGACGGCGCTGATTGAAAGGGCGACGGGTTGCGAGAGAGGCTTTTTCCAATCCCGAGGTTTCTTTGAGGGTCTAGTGTCGAAATCGGCTAAAAAGGCGGTTAAAGCTGTTAGAAGTTCGTGGAAATCATCAACGTCCTCAAGTCGAAAGGCCATCATTTTGATGATTTTTTGACATTCTTTTGCTAGCCCATTCGGAGCCGGATGTTGCATCGACAGCATGAGTTTGGATGTGAGTTGGTTGAGAGCTAGAGGGAGGTTTTCAAGGGCGAAGACCCAATCTTTGAGTGTCTCAGTTCTTCCTTGGACAATAGCATGCTCTCTAAGTTTTGACGTTGATAGGGCTTTGCTGAGTTCTAGGATGTTTTGTTTGATATAGTAATGTAAGCGATACCGTTTGTCAACAACCGTGGAATCTTCTTTTTTCTCAATCAATCCAGCTTGCATTAGGAGAGCAAGGTTTCGGAACGTGGTGGCTTTGCTTAACCCGGTTTGTTCTCGCAGTTCAGCGGGAGTAGTTTTACCATGTAGGTTGAGATAGGAATAAATGAGAAGACTTGACTCAGAATTGCTGACCTGAGTCAGCAACTGCATTCTCATCAGTTGTGTGTCTAAAACCGTAGAGGACGGAATGGGAATTTCACCTCAATTGATAGGTTGGTCGCGAATACAAGAGACCTTTTGTCATTTTATTCACGAACTGTAACCTATCTCTCGTGTGAGACGCTATAAATGGTTCACTCGCAGCACTGGGAGGCTGGTTCAGAATCAATTGTAGCGTGGTTATGGGCAATGAATGCAAATTTCTCTTGGGGATAATCTATCACAAACTCAAATTGCTTTAAGAAGGGGTATCCGAGGATGCCATCTGGAATAAGACAACATTTGGGTGATATTTTTTCCATGTCGACTACAATCACGGGATGCTCTTCTACATTCACTCCGCCAACTGAAACATGATCTAATGTGGCTAAATGACCTTCTGCGTCTCCTCCAATTCCACGACAAATACCATCGAAAGGAGTCAGATCCAGTTCAAGTTCATTGGCTAATTTTGGTCTAATGACTGTTCCACCCGCACCTGTGTCCAAAACGAATTCAAAGGGCCCTTGACCATTAATGGATACTGGAATTCCAACCATATGTGTGCCTTTAATGTAATTAAATGGGCTCCACTGAGTAGAATCATCTTTTGTAGAAGCCTGACTATTACTTGGTTCTAGTCGTAACGTTTGAGTTGGATAGTTGATTGACATCTTGTAGTGTTTCAGAGTTGTATGACCAATGACGCCACCCATCTTCTCTGTACAACCAGGAAGAACGGATTTGAAATCAATGATCAACACTTCTTCGTCATCGAACGTGTCAGATCCAATTTGGAATCTGTTTACTTTCGCGGCGACAGCTGGTAAGCCTTCCATTTTTCGGTCTGTGAGTTCATAGGTCTTGAGCCCGAGTTTTTCTGCTAATGTTTTTGATAGGGTTGTTTTTACGGCTCCAGTGTCTAAAGTAAAATCATAGGGGCCGTCTCCGTTCACATAGACGGGAATGTGAATATGATGCGTTGTTTTATCTAATTGGAATGGGATTTCCATTGAAGGTTGCACCTTTTCGACTGTGAAATTTGTTCTTCGGGTAATAGATAGAATTTTACTTAACCTGTCTCACCCGTAAGACATGTAAACC
>JBHLQC010000195.1:0-2764 GCA_048885185.1 Candidatus Odinarchaeota archaeon
ACAACCGAGTTGATGCCAATTTTTACTCCAGGATATACCGAAACATTGGGACTCAAGATAGCGTTATCTCCTATGACAGCGCCATATTTGATGCGAGGAACAGTCTCTGATTTTCCCTTGATTACAGTTGTAATAGATTCACCAGTAACAGGTCGATTCACAAGTTGTGCACCGGCACCAATGTCCACATTATGTCCAACTACACTGTCACCAACAAAGCATAAACGTCCAATTTTGGTTTCACTATAAATGAGACTTTCTTTGATCTCAACTCCAAAACCAACAAGAACATTTGACCCCAGTGCAGTATATTCTCGAACCAAGACGTTGTTTCCGATGTAGGTATTGGGTCCAATGTATGTGGGTCCCCGAATGGTTGTATGAGGGCGGACTACAACACCTTCAGAAATATGTACAGATCCCTCGATTCGACTGGGTTGTTGGATGTCGGCTGAATTTGCAATGAATGAACCTTTTCCTGTTAGCACTTTGTCCAAAACGAACCTATTTGCTCGGATTAAGTCCCAAGGGTGCGTGATTTCCACCCAGTCTCGTTCCCAGACCGAACCATACACGGCTTTGCCATTATCAATAAGGTGCTGAAGGGCGGAGGGTAGATCTTTGGTTTCTTCGAGGAGGTCGAAAATGTGAGGTTGGAAAACGTAGATTCCTGCAACTGCATAGCGACTTTGAATGTCTTCTGGCTGGGGCTTTTCGACTAACCGTTTCATTCGGGCACGTTCATCAATGACAGCAATTCCATAGAACTGGGGCGTATTAGTGAGTGTGAGGCTTACTACTGCTTCAGCATCGAGCTCTTTGTAATGCTTTTGAGCTCGTCGAAACATTTTGGGGTCACCCAAAATATCAGCATTAACAACAAAGAAGGCATCTTCTCCCTGTAATTCGTCCTTAGCCACAAGTATTGAGCCAGCAACTCCGCGGGGTTCTTTCTGAACCACATAATCAATTTTAACACCAAGATGATGTCCGCGTCCTAATACATCGCGAATTTGCTCGCCGCGATAGCCAATAGAGACGATGATATCACGGATTCCAGCTGACCGCATATCCTCGATTATCCACTGGATGATGGGTTTTCCCCCAACATCTAGCAAGGGTTTGGGGGTTGTATCAACAAGTGGCCACAAACGTTTACTTTCACTACCTGCAAGAAGGAGTGCGCGCATTGAAATGACCCCTTAACGTGGTGACTGCCGTTTAGCCAACTCATTAATCTTTTTGCTTGGGTACTCGTGGAAGAATTTTCACCGAAAATTTCTCCTCGATTTTTCGACTCCGACCACCTACTCCCTTGTAATCACATTTGATGATTCCTTCAAGGTTACCTGCTTTTGTAGCAATTAGAAAGAGAGGAAATTGGACATTTTGCTGTGGGTGTAAGGTGACAATTCTTTTTTGCAGGGTGCCTGTTTTAATCAAAAGATGAGGTGGAAGTGTAATTGTAATAACAACATCTGATGCGTCGCCATGACTGTCATTTTCCACCCGCAAAATGAGTTCAAACTCTTCTTGTGAGTGAGGTGTGGAGGTGGGTTCAGCGGAGACATTGAGCCGAGGTTTTGCTGCAATAATTTTTAGCGGGACTGTGTTGGACTTCATTACGAACTGCTGGTGTTCGGCTTGTAACAAGATTGTAAAGGGTCCCACATCAAATTCACCAGGTAACCGGGGTTCAACGGCGAAGGCAAGTTTGTATTTACGTTGGGTTTTTTCAGGTATTTTGGGGTCTTGGAGGCATGCGATATTCGAAGGGAGAGTCAGTGTTGTTTCGATTACTTGGACAGGAATTGAGAAAGAAAATGTAACTTGCCCAGTAACTCGTTCCTTGATTTTCACTTCCTCTTTTCCAAGAACCAGTTTGAGCTTCGTTTTCATTGTGTCGTTAAAGAGAGCGAGGAGGTTTGAAATGACTAATTTCACATTTTCCGATTCGTCAAATCGGTTAGGAAGCGTTAGATCATCAGGAACTATGTTTCCCTCAATAAAGCGGTCAACGAGAGCGGAAGCCACTTGATAGACAGGCAGAGTTGCCTTCTTTCGACCTAACCGTTTTTCCATCTTGAGGGCTTCACGATGACTTTCTCTTGCTTTAGACAAATCATTTCCAGCGATATGAATAATGGTTTGCACTGCATAGGCACGAAGGAGTAATTGGTTATCTTTCTTTCGGGTTCCAATTCGCGTAACCTGTGTAAGGGCTACCGCAGCAGCTTCAAAGTCAGTGGCTACAATAGCTGCATCTACAGCCGCGAATAGTGCTGCGGTTTCACGGTTGGCATCATTTACGGCTAAATAGAACTGAGCAGCTTGAATAAAGGCGTCATACGCTCGTGGATAGTTTGGTATCTTAAGATAATCACGTCCCGCGGCGATCCATTCATCGGCAGCCTTTTGTTCATTCCCACGGTCCTGGTGTTCACGAGCCCGTTTTTCATGTTTGGCCGCTGATTTTGCTGGGTTCCCGCGGAGAAAGGACATAATGCGGCATGTTCTTGTGACCCTTCTAAAATCTATTTCGGGTCGGGCAAATTTATCATAGAATGACCATCGTCAAGCAATTTTAATCTGAACACCTTGTTTAGGAATTCGGAAAGAAAGTCTACTGGTTTTAACGAACTTTTGGAAAAGTTCAGGTTCTTCAGTATGTATCGGAATAACAAGGCGGGGTTGCATCTCTTCTAGGGTTTGACGGATATCGATCGGGTGAGCATGTCCTGAACAGTGGGCAGTATACATTGCC
>JBHLQC010000196.1:0-2746 GCA_048885185.1 Candidatus Odinarchaeota archaeon
ATGACTGTAGTGAAATATACGATGCCATAAGGGATAGCTCGAAATTCATCGCGAAATCCATCAATGGTCAGAACTTTGATTCCTTCATGACCGACGATCCCTACATCTCCTCGTTTTGTGATGAAGTACTTGATTTCAGCAAGATGACCATTGGCTTGTAAGAGCTCGAGATATAACTCCTCACGTTTTTTCTTACTTCGAATCTTATTATGAAGTATTAGTAGTGTCCAAAACCGTACGAAGTTCCCTGATACGTCGATTATCACATCAAATTGTAGATTTTGTTCAGGGACCCTATAGGGAACCTTAATCCTGTCGATTTCTCCCTTAACAGGTTTAATCTCATAGGATAGATGCATAGACTTCAGATAAGTAGTGACGGTATCAAGGATCTCAGACATATCAGTTTCTCCAGGACTTCCAATATTCAATTGAAACCGACCCACGTAGAAAAAGCTATCTGCATCAGAAAAAATGATTCCAAGAAAAAAAGGAAAAATGTGAGGTGCAAATACACCTCACTGCTATCCATTTTATTGTGTCAATTCGTATTCTTCGCCAGCTTCCCCTCGCTTAACGAAGAACATTGCAATTAGGGCTAAGATTAGAAAGATGATTGAATAGGGCCAAAGGAGAATCCATTTAGTCGCAAGTGTGAAACCGAAGAAGATTACTAAGAGATCCGCTAGAAGACCGAAGACTATGGGACCGAGGGCTGCGGCAAGTTGGCTGAAAACATAATAGATGCCAGTGTATGTACCTTGTTTTTTCCGACTGACTTCCCAGAGCATGACAATGCTGTTGACATTCACAAAAGCCCAAAAGAAGCCACCGAGTCCGAGGATTGCCATAAGTGGAATTTGTGCTGTCACGACGCTAGCTATGACCAGTGTTGCGATCATACCTACAAGCCCAATCATGATTGTGCGTCGTCGACCAAACTTCAATGCAATCAATCCGCCTGGAACTGCAAAGATAACGAAAACCAAAGCAAAGAGAGTCATTGTAAACGAAGCTGTGCCTGCAGTCCAACCTAAAGTGAAGAAACCATATGAGGTGAACCAGGTTTCTAATGTGTTAAATGCGACGAACCAGGCGAAAATTGCAAAGAGAATAGCAAGAATTGAACGATCACTTCGAGCTTCATTGAATGCTTCCCGAAGCGGGGATTCGACTTTTTCAACCTCTTGAGGAATTTCAGGTTCACGAATAAGAATTACAAGAATTGCCAGACAGATTAGCATTATCCCAGCTGTGACCCCGAATGCCAGAATTGGACTGATATCGAATAGAAAGGAGCCCGCAACAAAGGCGATAATTGATCCTATTCCTCCCATGAGGTTAATGACCCCATTGGCAGGACTTCGTTTTTCAGGTGGTGTGAAATCAGGCATCATTGCTACAACTGGCGCTCGATAGATTGCCATTGCGATATCAAAACCGAGGATTAGAACCACCAAACCAACCAGACCAAGAAATCCTGGTACAGTAGCCACGATCGGGAGTCCGATAAGAAATGCGGCAGCAAGGGGGATGCCAATGATTATGTAAGGCATTCGTCGACCAAAGCGAGTCCACGTTTTATCCGATCTTGAGCCCATGAGAGGATTCATGAAAAGAGCAATGAAGTTATCGAGCCCCATGATGAATCCAGCCAGTGAAACGACGAAGAGAAACCCTGGAATCGCACTGAGAATTGAAGCCTGAAGGAAGAGGGGTATATAGGAATTGAAGAGAGACCAAGAGATTCCTGTTGTGAAGAAGCCGAGACCAATGAGAAAAATGGTTATCCAACTGAACTGTTTCTTTTCCTCACTCATTTTTTGAAACACCAAACATTATGCTGTGAAGATAGAGAAGTAGTGTGCTCTTACACAATGTAATCCACTTAAGTGTAAAGGTCATTAGAAAAGAGAACCAACCACTTCATCGGTCAGCGTTCGAGACTACCCATAATCTTCAATAATGTTTTTGTAAAACACTCGATTTGAAAGAAAGAGCTAGGTGTAAGAGGTTAGGATCTGAAATGCTTGATTTGGCTTCAAATATGGCAATTACTTTGTGAGGGGTATAGACCGCCCACAATTGCGACACCGAGCTTCCTTTTCTTTCGAAAGGAGCCAGTTGTAGTGCTTGCGTTTGATGAGGTTGAGCTGTCCACAAGCGGGACATGTGATGGGTTTTGAGGTCGAGCGCTGCACGGAAGAAACCGCACCGGACTCTAACACAGTTATCGGCATCACTTCCCTATTTTTTCTCTCAATCTAATCGGTCCAAAAAAGGTATTTAAACCCTTGGATTTGGGTATAGGGCGACTATATCCCCTAAATCCAGCAAAACAGGCATAATATCTTTATTTAACGAATTTTAGCGATTTAAGCTGAATTAAGGACGCGTTGGGGATTTAAGGAATTCTAAAAGCTCCATTTATAAAGCCAGTAATACCCAAATGAAATTCTCATCTACTCAATCACTCCGAAAAACCGTCGAGCTCTTATAGGTTGTACACATGGAAACGGCTAGTAATTAACGAATTTTTCCAGGAGTTACGCGAATGCCTCCCAACGATGAAGAGCTAATAACACGAGCACGCAACGCCCAGAAAAATGCGTACGCCCCATTTTCCCAATTCAAAGTTGGAGCTGCTCTACTCACAAAAAACGGGCAGATATATTCCGGATGTAATGTGGAGAACTCAACCTATGGTGCAACTAATTGTGCTGAAAGGACTGCAGTATTTACGGCT
>JBHLQC010000197.1:0-2615 GCA_048885185.1 Candidatus Odinarchaeota archaeon
AAACTTAATGCGGAGCTTGAAGAGTTGGATGAGAAATTCCGAGACAGCGTTGTGTCTGGCGATGAGTATGTTGAAGAACGGCTCCGACTGAAGGCTGCAATCCGTGGCCTTGAAGATGAAGTTCATCGCCATGGAGGCTAACCACCCAAATCATACTTTGAAGGGGATTAATCGGAAGGATTAATTGGGCTCCATCCTTCAATGCATTAGAGCTTGTAAGAAGTTCAGGAGAGTGAGTCCCCTGCCTTTTCGAGATTACATCGCGGCACCTCACAAATTAGCGTACATTGAAGGAAAAGAACGACGAGAAATTCCTTGCATTTTTTGTGCCATCATTAATGGTGATCCGCAGGTCATCACCAAGGTCGTCTACCGTGATGATGAGTTCATGGTCATTCTCAACATGTTTCCTTTCAACCCAGGACATGTAATGGTCGTCCCCATCCGACACGTGGAAACCCTGTCAGAGCTGAACCGTGAGGAATTGAATGCGTTCTTTTGGATGGGTGCTAAGACTGTACGACTTGTGAATACCGCGTTCAACCCAACGGGTGTGAATGTGGGATTAAATATTGGATCAGCCGCAGGGGCTAGTATCTTACACCTTCACCTTCACATTGTTCCACGGTACCCGCGCGAGTTGGGTTTCATGGAAACAACTGCGGATACACGGACGCTAGTTATGAATGCGGAAACCACTTACGAACGGCTAGAACCACATTTGGCATTACTCCAGGATTCACCTAAAGATTGAGGGAGCAAAATGGGCTCGAAAAAAACAAAAAAACAGCACCAAGGCTTGGTCCAAGTTTACACAGGCGATGGAAAAGGAAAAACGACATCAGCATTAGGACTTGGACTTCGTGCAGCGGGACACGGTTTCAAAGTCTATATGATTCAGTTTATGAAAGGGCAAATCAATTATGGTGAATTGGAAGCGGTTAAACTCATTCCGAATTTTACTATCCGTCAGTTTGGTCGTCCTGACTTCGTCGACCGGTCAAATCCAGACCCCCAAGACATTGAGCTAGCCAAAGCCGCGTTGGATCATGCTCGGGAAATCATCAAGAAAGGAACAATTGATTTTCTTATTCTTGATGAAGTGAATGTGGCAATTGATTTTGGACTTATTTCTGAACAAGAAGTTGTCAAGTTGATTAAAAGCCGTCCGGCGCATATGGAGATTATTCTTACGGGAAGATATGCGCACCCAACGATTGTTGAAGTGGCGGATTTGGTGAGTGAGGTCAAGGAGGTAAAGCACCCGTATCAGAAAGGAATTGGTGCACGACGTGGCGTGGAAATGTAAGGTGTTCGTTGAATCAATTTCATTAAGTGGAGGCTCAACATAGTAATTCACAGAGTTGAATATTGGTGACCAAAAAACCACGTGTAAAGAAAAAATCAGCAAAAACTCGAAACTGGGAAACCAAAGTATTGAAACCAAACATGAAGAAAGCTCCAGAACGAGCTGAAAAATTCATAACTACCTCAAGTGAACTCGTAGAGCGACTTTACACACCCGAGGACTTGCCTGATTTTGACTATCAACGCGATCTTGGATTTCCCGGTCAACCTCCCTATACACGTGGTGTGTACTCAACGATGTATCGTGGTCGACTCTGGACCATGAGAATGTATTCCGGGTTTGGCACAGCAGAGCAGACCAACGAGCGGTACCAATATCTGCTGAAACAGGGTCAAACGGGTTTAAGTGTCGCGTTTGACTTACCGACGCAAATTGGGTACGATTCAGACCATCCCATGGCAGCAGGAGAGGTGGGAAAAACTGGGGTCGCCATTCCCTCAGTCGAAGATATGGGAACTCTCTTTCAAGGTATTCCTTTAGAGAAAGTAAGCACCAGTATGACGATTAATGCGCCAGCAGCGGTTCTGCTAGCGATGTATATTGCAATCGCCAAACGTCAAGGTGTGGACCCCAAGGTTTTACGTGGAACGATTCAAAATGATATTCTCAAAGAGTATGTTGCCCGTGGAACCTACATTTACCCTCCAGCCCCCTCGATGCGTCTCATCACTGATACAATCGCTTATTGCCGGGAAAACTTGCCAAGATGGAATACAATCAGCATCAGCGGTTATCATATTCGTGAAGCAGGAAGTACAGCCACCCAAGAGGTGGCATTCACCTTTGCCAATGGCATTGCCTATGTCCAAGCCGCAATGGACGCGGGATTGCATGTGGATGAATTTGCCCCGCGATTGTCTTTCTTCTTCGGAGCCCACAACGATCTGTTCGAAGAAGTCGCGAAATTCCGAGCCGCACGTCGATTATGGTATCGAATCATGCGTGAAAGATTCAATGCAGAAGACCCACGTTCATGGTTGTTACGATTCCACACCCAGACCGCAGGTTGTAGTCTGACTGCTCAGCAACCTGAGAACAACATCGTTCGAGTAACTATGCAAGCCTTAGCCGCCGTTTTAGGGGGCACTCAATCCCTTCACACTAATTCGATGGATGAAGCCTTAGCTTTACCAACGGAAAAAGCCGCAACAATCGCATTACGCACTCAACAAATACTTGCCCATGAAAGCGGGATAGCCAACACCATTGATCCCTTTGCTGGATCCTATTTCTTAGAGAACCTTAC